>CBIHQL010000021.1:0-18043 GCA_966211855.1 uncultured bacterium | reverse complement strand
AGATCGCTTTCTGCAACCGCTACCCACACCCGACGTTTCAGAACCTGCTGAAGAACCGCCACTTCTACCAACACCTACGCCCGAACCAACTCCAACAGAACCAGCAGTAGAGATCCCGGTGCGTGAGATTGAGGTAACTGGAAGTACTATCCTCAGCGCAGCGGATATTAATGCGATTGTGCAACGCTATGAAGGGCGATCGCTGACGTTAGAAGAATTGCGTACTGTTGCCGACGAGATCACCCAACGTTATCTCGATCGCGGCTACATTACGTCGCGGGCAATTTTGGTAGATCAGACCATTGCTGATGGCGTTGTGCAGATCCGGGTGGTGGAAGGTGGACTAGAACGGATCGATATTGAAGGCAATCGTCAAGTCAAAGCGTCCTACATTCGCAACCGCATCAAACTAGGGGCTGGAACACCGCTCAATCAAAATGCCCTCGAAGATCAATTGCGATTGCTCAAAGCAGATCCGCTGTTTCAGAATGTGGAAGCGAGTTTGCGGGCTGGAGAGCAATTAGGTCAAAGTGTATTGACGGTGCGGGTGACCGAAGCTGACCCGTGGGATGCTGCCTTAAGCGTAGATAATTATTCACCGCCAAGCGTAGGTTCAGAGAGATTAGGAGCGAGTCTGCTCTATCGCAACTTGACAGGGATCGGTGACCAGGTGGCTGCGGCCTATTATGTCTCAACGACAGGTGGGGCAGAGTTGTATGACTTCAGCTACCGAGTCCCGCTGAATGCGATGAATGGCACCTTGCAATTACGGGCAGCTCCGAATGACTACAAAATTACAGATCCTGAGTTTTCTGATTTAGGAATTCGGGGTGCTTCGGAGCTGTATGAAATCAGCTATCGTCAGCCGTTAGTGCGATCGCCCCGTGAGGAATTTGTTCTTTCTCTAGGGTTTACGTTTCAAGACGGGCAAACCTTTCTATTTAACGATTTCCCTACCCCGTTTGTGATTGGCGTAGACCCCAATGGAGTCAGCCGCACCAGCGTGATCAAGTTTGGTCAGGATTATGTGAAGCGCGATCCCCAGGGAGCTTGGGCTGTGCGATCGCAGTTTAATTTTGGGACTGGCTTATTTGATGCGACGACGAATCCGGCTCCCATTCCTGACGGTCGATTTTTTAGCTGGTTAGGGCAGGCTCAGCGGGTTCAAGCCTTAGGTACCAACAACTTACTTATCGCTCAACTTGATGTCCAACTGACTCCCGACAGCCTGTTGCCATCCCAGCAGTTTGTGATTGGTGGGGGGCAATCGGTGCGGGGTTTCCGGCAAAATGCCCGCTCAGGTGACAACGGGGTGCGATTCTCCCTCGAAGACCGGATTGCCTTACAGCGGAATGAAGCTGGCTTGCCAACCTTGCAACTAGCTCCCTTTGTTGACCTCGGAGCTGTTTGGAATCAAGCCGATAACCCCAACCAAATTAATGGCGATCGCTTTTTGGGTGGCGCGGGTTTAGGTCTGCTCTGGCAACCTGTGAGGGGGCTAGACGTGCGCTTAGATTATGCGATTCCATTCCTAGAACTGAGCGATCGCGGTGAAAATGCCCAAGATAAAGCATTCTACTTCAGCGTGATCTTTCGTCCTTAGACATTTTATCGGGAGGAGGTGGGGCTATCTTGAGTCCCACCATGACTCTCTATTTACCAGGGATTACCAACCATTGTGAAGGCAGCCCAGTAATAAGGGTGAGACAGAGGGCCATCTCCTAACCTACTCGCTTCTGGGGGTAAAGGCAGACTACTGATCTGTCCTAGTCCTTTTATCTCACCGTTTTCTAGGTAGACTTGACCTTTTGCCATTGCTAGCTGAGCTTGGCGCAGGGCTTCAGATTTAATGGGAGCGGTTCGCAAGTTTTCGTAAAACTCGGTCATGAGAGCGGCAGTGCTAGCATCACTGACATACCAGAGGCTGGCAAGCGAAGTTTTCACGCCAGCTTGAACCGCCAATCCGGCAAAACCTAACTCAGCTTGTTCATTACCGAGAGCAGTTTGGCAAGCACTTAAAACCAGCAACTCAACTTGAGGATTGTTTAAGCCCAACTGCCGAATTTGATCAAGGCGTAGTTTGTTATTCCATAACTGAATGTAAGAATTGTTCAACTCGCCAGCATTAAAGTCAGCGTGAGTGGCTAAATGAACGATGCCATACGGGTCTTGCCGTTGGATTGATTTGAGGTTGTCGAGGGTCGCTTTGTCATTCAAAACGAGCTTGCCGGGCCACAGCTTCAGCACCACTGTAGAGACCTCAATGGGCACTGCTGGCAGAGGTGCTTGTTCTTCGGTGCTTTCAGAGATGCCCATTGCCAAAACTTGAGAGTCTCTGATGTTGGTATAGCGAGTATCTGCCAAGCTCAAACTCGGCATCAAGCCCATGCTGTACTTCTCGATCAAGAAATTTTGACCATCATGAAGTGCCGCGATTGGCAGCGATCGCAACCCCCTATCCATGAGGAAGACGAGGTTAGTGATCTCTCGCGTTTGCAGTTCGGCAGCGATCGGCGCAACAATCCATTGATAAACCTGTTGAGATCGACTCAGGTATTGGGTGTTGTCAATTTCACGAGGGTCAGCCACATACTTGCGAAACTCCTCAGCTACCGCCAAAACACGCGATCGCGTTGCTTCTGGAATGCGCTTCCGAATTGGAGCACCTTTGGCTGTGATAACCAGCAGTTCGAGTTGATCGTTGTCAGGATTGGTAGCCTCGTTTGCCAGTTGCTTAGTACCCGATGCAGGAGTATTTGGTGCTCCAGCTTGATTGATATCAGGTGGAACGAAGGTTACGTATATAAAAGCAGGTTTTGCACCCGTCGCTCGTTCGATTTCTTGAGCGATCGTTTTCTCTTGATCTTGGGTGCGCAAAGGTGTGGTCGGTAACCCTAAATAAGCTTCAAATTCTCGCGTGAACTTGATTTCAGGTGAGTTTAAAAGTGATATGTCAGGCGGCTGACTCACTCTCGTGGGAATGTTGACAGTGGGTTGGCACTGAAACGCACAACTGGGATCAGGCAGTTGGCGTGGTTCGACTGGTGGCTCTACCGGCGGGTCAATCGGTGGGTCAACAGGCGGGTCAATTGGCGGGCCAACCGGCGGATCGACTGGCGGGTCAACTGGCGGATCGACTGGCGGGTCAATCGGCGGGTCAACTGGTGGGTCAACTGGCGGTATTGGGGTCGGCGCTACAGTAGCCGTAGCTGTCTGGGGAGCAGAATTAGACACAATGTCATTCGCCACCACTTGAAAGACATCGGTTGTTCCTGAAAAGCCAGGAGGCGGCACATAAGTGAGTTGATCACCTGAGGTCAGAGTATCGCCGGGAGCCAGAGGGATACCACCACGCAGCAGAGTACCACTCAAAATGGCAGTAATCACTACGGTCGTATTGTCAGCATTGGCATCTCCGACGCTAGCCGTAAAGGTGAAGGTATACGGCTGATCCTGCTGCACATCTGACAGTGGGGCGATCGCTGTCAACGTAGGTGGGCTGTTAATCGAGAGAATGGTAATGTTGTTGGGCGTAACTGCTGCTTCTCCACCATTGGGCAGCACCGGAAAACTATCAGCAGTAATAACGTCAGAGTTACCTGTATTTAAAGCGCCAGCCGTACCATTAAGAGCGGCATCGCCAACGATGAAGGGGACGTTGTTTGGCCCGCCATCATGCTGAATTGTAATAAGGCCACTGTTACTAACGATCGGGGCAGTTTCAGAAAAAGGATCACCTGTCCTTCCGGTGGTGTTGATCGTGTTGCCATCTGCATCAACGCCTATTCCTTGTATGGTTCCGTTGGCAAGGACTTGTACCTGACCACCCGTCCCAAACCCAGAATTGCTATTACGAGCATCGCCCGTTGTCCGAATTTGCTCGAACAAAATATTGCTGCCCAGATCGCTACTACTTAGAAAAACAGCACCTCCAGTCGCTGGAGCGCCCCCCTCAGTAGACAAAGCAAAAGCAGAAGTGTCAATGCGACCAACCGTAATCGGGCCAGCCGCTGTGACGTTGACAGCACCTCCAGTTGCAGAAACCTCAAAACCAGGCTGTGAAATTTGGCTAGCTGTGGTGATGATATTTCCTGTGAGTATTTGGCCTCCTGCGTCCAGCGTGACAGCCCCCCCAAACGCGTCACCAAAATCGCTGGGGCTATTACTGCTGAGTGCAGAGGTAACGATATCACCCGTCTGAATATCTCCGGTGGCAGTGAGCGTGACTGGGCCGGAAGTCAAGCTATAGTCAAACTCAGTCCCCTCAAAGACCGTGTTAGCTAGGACTGTAATATTGCCTACTGCGATGTTCGCCGGAGAGGATGGGCCACCCGAAGATGTAAAGTCGGTGCCTTCCGCAGAGGTGGGAACGTTGGCAGGGTTGCCGAGGGTTGTCACTCCGGCTCGCAGTTCTACACCCTCTAACCCGGCGACAGTGTCAGGCCCGGTGATTGTAATGTTGCCGCCAGTGATGCTGCCCGTTGCTTCAATCAGCAAACCGACACCTGTATAGTCGCCAAAAACTACATCCCCATCAACACTAATGATTGGGTCGTAGCGGCTAAAGAATTGACCTAGCCCTCCATTGAGGTTGGCGATCGCAAAATTACCCTTGCTGGCATAGTGAGCATCCCCAAAGATCGGGCCGTTACTAGCCAAGGTGAGATTGCCACCACTCTGAAATGCTGGAGTAGGATGCTGAAATGCCAGAATATCAATACCTTGCGCCCCCTGTACCAAGAGATTGCCACCAGCCTGAGCCTGAAACGGAGTCGTGGCGCTATCTCGCACTTCGACATTATTGGCAGCTAAAAGGTTTTGGTCAGCCGTGGTTTGTAAATTGCTCTCAACCAAAGTGAGATTGTGAGCCGCAGACACAAGAGCGCGATCGCTCTGCACACCACCTCGTACGGCTACATCCCCCGCTGCCACTGCTAGGCCAGAACCCGTTAACTCCACTTGACCTTGCGAGTTGACGCTGGCAGCACTGGCATTACTCCACTCACCGCCGGTTAACAGCTCTGGCAAAGCGATCGCTGCGGGTAAGCCTTGAGCGAGATGTTGCTGATCGTTAGGGTTGAGCGGTTGAATGTCTAAGCTCAGCAAACTACCGGGTTGGCTCAACCGCACAGAACTGTTGCCCGGAATACTCGCGACTGTGATCGTGCCACCGGGAGCTGATAGTTGCCCCACGCTGAGGACAGTGCCACCCAAAATGTTGAGATTCTGACCAGAGGCGACGGCTAAATTGCCTGCGATCGCGATCGCTCCTGGATCTGAGTTGGCAAAAGCAACGTGAGTGGGTGCTCCGATCAAAGCCGCATAATTGTTGCTACCTGCTGCCGTAAACCACTCATTCCCGAAGCCAATGGCGCTGCCCGTTGTCGCTGTAAAGGAGGCTGGTAGATTCAAGCTGGCATTGGGGCCGAAAATCAACCCTGCCGGATTCAGCAAAAACAAGTTGGCAGAACTACCGCTAACCTGAAGCACCCCATCAATGACTGAGGCGTTACCCCCATTGATCCGCGCCAAAATGTTTTGGATCTCAGGGGCAGAGGTGAAATTGGCGATTTGATTGGCGTCGAGGTTAAATTGGCTGAAGCCATGAAATAAATTGGTGCGATCGCCAGAAACCTGCCCACCAGTAATCTGCCATTGATTTCCCTGCGGAGTGACTTGTGTATTCGTACCATCAGCCGACGGCACAATTTGTGCTTGAGTTGAACTCGCAGTCCCCAAACTTAAAACGGTTAAAAGAGCCACCGACCAACGAGCTTTTGCTTGCGCTGGCTGCATGATTTTGCCTCCGATCTCAGCCAATGACGAAAACCATAGCAAGCACCCAGGAACCCTGTAGGCTTTGTATCAAAAATGTATTACCCCTGGTGAGTGGGGTGAGTTATTTAACGGGAACGTAAAGCCTTGAGTTAAGGATTTCTGGATGAAGGATTGCCAGATGGAGAAATTGGGCGCGTAGGCTGACCTGGAAGAGGTCTAGTAGGCTGTACCTGACTGGCTCTAGCATTGGGAGAGCAGCATGATACAAGTGGGGCTTTAGCAATGCTGTCTAGTCCAACCGATTTGAGCAGGCTTTCCCAGTCTGTGACGAGAGACTTATCTTTAGGATTGCTGCGCCGTAATTCACTGAGGCTGCTGAGAGTATCATTCCATACACCAGCTTCGGCTAAAAGGCTTGGGCGATCGCGGGGGGTTGCTTTGGCAAGTTGATTGCTTAAGGCCGCACTAGGCTCAATCCGCTGCACCCAACCTCGCACATAATCGACTGCTAAGGGGTTGTTGGGGTTGCAAATGAGCGAAAACGTCCAAGAATAATTTTTGTTGGTAGTTAAAGGCGGCAACGTGGCACTGGCGGGCAACTTGAGGCTGATCACCCCCGGCTGACCATTGATAGCAAAAGTCGTTTTATAAATTTCGTTGCTGTTCTCGTCTTTTAAGACAAACTCGGCTGTGCGAGCTGGGGTAGGAGGTATAAACCAGAAGAAGGTAGGATATTTTTCGGTCGTTAACCCCAAGTTATTGAGAGGAATCAGAGCTGTTAAGGGCTGCTCGATATTGGTGCAAAGCCCGCGTGTCCCTGCTCCAGTCCGGCGTCCGGGCAGACCCCGCTTGGGCAGGTTGAGTTGCTTTTGCTGAGATTGGGCGTGGGTGACGATCGGCCAAGTACAGATAGATAGGCCCACTGAGATGGCTAAGCAAGTACTAATAAAAGCTGTTTGAGACCGTTTTTGAAGCATACTGAATCACCCTTGGAGTCGGGAGTTAAACATATTGGCGATCGTTCCCAGTTAAAGATCCAAATGAGTTGCGATCGCCTCCGCAAACTTGCGAGGAATTTAGGAGCTGCTGTTTTTGAGATCAAGAGGCTTGTGGTCTATGTCTCTTACAACAGCAAAAGGTTCCGCAACCGGGAGCTGAGTGGTAATTTGTAACACATCGCTGGCCCTGCGATCGCCGATGACACGATAAACTTCAACGAGCTGGCTTTTGCCCTTCAACGCTAGAGGCCCCCAAGGCTCGACCTCAAATTGATCTTGTAGATGCACTAGAGTTTCTTGGGCAATTAACACGCGGCAGGGAGTGGGTTGACGCTCTTTTTCACAGCTCTCCAAACGAGAAGCAATGTTGACGCTATCACCAATGACGCCATACTCTAGTCGTTCTTTGCCGCCTAAACTCCCAACAACGACATCCCCTGTAAAAATACCTGCCCGCATTTGCACCATCGGTAGCCCACGTGCTTGCCAACCGATGTTAAGAGCTTGTAAACGATCGCCCATACTCAGAGCACAAGCCACCGCTCGCTGAGCATCTGCGGCAATCTCGGCAGTGGTGGTGCGGGGAACAGGTACACCAAACACAGCCATCATGCCGTCACCCGTAAATTTGTTGATAATTCCCTGATGGGCTTGGACGACTTCGGTCATCACTTCTAAATAATCATTCAGCCAATTCAACAAATCTTCCGGTGACATTTGTTCAGAGATGGTACTGAAATCTTTGATGTCGGTAAAAAACATCGTGGCAGTCAGCCGTTGACCTGGTAGCTTACCTGACTTGACTAAGCGATCGCGACTATTCCAGAGAGCAGCGGCAATTTCGGGAGAGGTGTTTTGGCCCAACAGGGTCATGATGGTTTGCTGTTGGCGCTGGGCTTTTTGGGCACGGTAGTTGACGATCGCAGTACCCGTCATGAGCGTGGCGATCGCAGGAGTCACTACCGGAATCCACCCGCGCTGGAGGAAGCAGCCAAAACCTGCCCCCAGAATCACACCCAGTATTCCTAAGCCGCCCAGACCCAGCAGCAATGGTTGCCGTAAGCGCCAAGCTAAACTTCCCCCTAAAATTGACCAACTCGCAATCCATAAAATTTCGACCCACTCCGACCAGAACCAAAATAGTGAGCGATCGCCTGTTGTGGCATCTAAAATTTGGCTGAGAATGTGGGCATGGAGGGTGACCCCTGGCATGCCTGGAGTGTCAGCATCCAAGCGGCTGTAAGGTGTAGAGAAAATGTCTTTGATGCTTGGAGCAGTGACTCCGATTAAGACGATTTTGTCGGCAATCCAATCGCGATCGACTTCACCGTTGAGGAGTTGAGTTAAGGTAACTTGTCGCGCTACTGGGTGAGCCGAGCGGTAGTTGATCAAAAATTGATAGCCCCGATCGTCAACGTTTTGATAGCCCCCCGAATTTGCCGCTAGAGGTACAAAACTCGATGCTCCCCAGGCGATCGCTTCTGGGTTACGAGGGTCGGTGTGCGGCAGTTGGTTTTGAGGAGCCAGGTAGGCCATCGCCAGCCGCATTGAAAAAGAGTAGAGTGTGGCTGTTTCTGTATCGGCTACCATTAAACTGCGTCGCACTGCCCCATCGGGATCATTCAAGACATCGTTAAAGCCGACCTGCTCTGGGGTCACATCGGCGGGCGGATCGATGTCAACTGGATCATTGGGGGTGCCGATTTTGGTGATCGTAATGAAGTTAGAGGCTTTCATTTGCGATCGCAATGCTGCCGCACCCGGTTCTTGCGGAAAATTGCGATGGAGATCGAGACCAATAACACGGGGTTTGGCAAGTTGCAGTTTGGCTAAACTTTGGGCAATGACCTGATCGGGCAGGGGCCAGCGTTTTTGGGTATTGATATCGGCTTCGGTGATAGCCACGATCAAAATCCGTGGGTCTGGCTCTGAGTGTGGTTGCAACTGCACCATGCGATCGAAAGCCACGAGTTCTAGAAGTTGCAAGCTACCGAGTTGTCGCACCCCCAGCACTAAAGTAGTGACCGCCAGACTCGCGATCGCCACTGCTTGAGGGCCCGTTAAGTCAGTCCAAACAACCCGAAAGTGACGAAAAAAATCTAAGGCCACAGGTTAGAAGTTGAAATTAATGTCAGCAATCGCACCCCAATTAGGTTACCCATCACGCTTGGATGCAGCCTAATTTCACTATCGTAATGTGATTTTTTTAACTACGGTAGAAGCTTCAACAGGCTTGACCTGAAGAGCAACATATCTTCATCTAGGCAGCTTGATGGTGGACTTGGGGTCACTCATGCTGGTGATTTAACCCTCTGTAAACAAGGTGCTGTAATACAGCATTTAGTAACTAGGCGATCGCGCGGCGAACCAGGATTACTGAGCATTTACTGTGGCGAGCGATCGCTTCGGGAATGTTGCCTTTGATCGCTTGTTGCAACATGCCCTCGCGACTGGCTCCCAAAGCGATCACATCACAAGCTTCTTTATGGGCCAAATTAAGGACACTATCCGCAACAGAGTTTCCCCAAACGGGTGTGCTAAAGATGGGAGTACTCAGGTGGCGATGCAGAGAGCGTTTGGCTTGTTCTAAAGTTGTAGTGTCAGGCTCTAGTTCTGTCGGCTCAAAGACCTGGCACAACCGCACAGAAGGAGTTTCGCCCAGTGAAACCAGAGCGGGTAACAACTGAATAGCATATTGAGCATTTGGCCCTCCAGCGATCGGCACTAACCAGCGATTAAACCGTTCTGGGCCTTGCAGTTTGGCTAACACCACATCGCAAGCGGCCTGACGAATGACAGTATCGACAGCGCCCCCAAAGACGCGACCTGGTGTGACCGTGGTGCCTTTCCAGCCCATCAAAATTAGGTCGATATGGCTCTCTTTGATCGTTTCTAAAATTGCCTGCGACACATCATGACCCACGCGAATTTGAGTATGGACTGGCACTTGCCAAGCGCGACCCAAATTTTCGGCTTGTCGTAGCAAACGGCGGCTGTTAGTGGTGCGGACTGCGGTTTCGGCGGGTGACTGGCTGCGCGGCACAATCAACACTTGCAGGCATTCGATTTCTAGATTGCGCTCATGGGCGATCGCAGTGGCGAGACGAATTAGAGAAGGGGCTGTCTGGGGGTTACTCAGCGGTAATAGGAGGCGACCCTGACCCAAAGCAGGCGATCGCGTTTGGTAGACCACATACGATGGCTCCGGTTGAGGGCCAAGCTCGGTGTTAGCACCACTCAGTTGATCTGATTCTGCTCGAATAATATCGGCGCGAGTGATAATCCCGACGAGTTTGCGCTGCTCAGTCACAGGCAGGCGGCTGACTTTGTAGCGATTGAGCAAATACAGCACATGAGTGAGTGGGTCTTTGGGGCGAACTGTGACGGCCTGTGGGGTCATCAAGTCGCGGAGAGGGGTATTACTCTCTAGCTGGCGTTGAGTCGCATTTCCTAAATCAGTTTGTGTGACAATGCCTACGAGCTTGCCGCCATCTACCACCGGGAACCCGCGATGGTGCGATCGCGAAAATGCCTGAATGACTTCATCGAAGGTCATTTGACTCGATAGCGTTTCGACTCGTCGCTGCATAATGTCAGCCGCCGTTAAGCCTGCCAGTTTGTTGTCAAGCGGGGCTGTTTGGTCGAGATCAATGCCATTCCAAGCCAAAAGCCGCTTGTAGATCGAGCCGCTGGCGATCGCTTCTGCCACTAGGTAGGCCACCACCGATCCCATCATTAGGGGCAGCACCAAGTTAAAGTCGGTGGTCATTTCAAACACAATCACGATCGCGGTGATCGGGCCACGAGTGACAGCACTGAAAAACGCACCCATCCCGGTGAGGGCATAAGTAGTTGGGGAGCCGATCGCGATCGCTAGCGGATCAGGAACGCCAGCCCAAGTTTGCATCGTTGTCGCACTGAAGCTGACCAAATACCCCAACGCCGAACCCAAGATTAGAGATGGGGCAAATAAGCCTCCTGGCGCACCCGACCCATAGGCGACCAGCGTCAAGACAAATTTGCTCACAAAGGCAAGTGCGGTGAGTTGCCAACTGGTGGCTCCGGTAGCGAGTGATTCTTGCAAGCCAGTGTTGTCACGCAGCGCCGCAGGTAGACAAGCCATGACTAACCCTGAAACGGCTCCTGCAAAGGCAATGCGCCACGGTAGCCCCACTTTGAGTAAACGGCGATTAAGCGCCAAGCTGGCAAAAATTCCCTGACAAAATAAAGCCCCCAGCAGACCTGCCAACACCCCTAGCAGCAAAAATAAAGGAATTTCTGCCAAAGAAAAACTGGTTTGGTAAGGAGTGAGGCTGAGGTTCAACCCATGCCCACCCAGTAAGCGTGATACGACCCCACCGACAAACGATGCCAGAATCGCGGTGCCGAGGGTCAGGTTAGAGACATCTTGCAGGAGTTCTTCAACGACGAAGATGACCCCAGCGATCGGGGCGTTAAATCCTGCTGCGAGACCCGCCGCCGCCCCTGCCGCCAGCAATTGACGTTGGTAGTCAGGAGAAGTAGGCCACCAACGACTAAACTGAGCTGCTAAGGCTGCCCCAACTTGGACTGTGGGGCCTTGGCGACCGAGGGTTAACCCCGAACCCA
The DNA here is from genome assembly GCA_966211855.1 of uncultured bacterium. Taxonomy (GTDB): domain Bacteria; phylum Cyanobacteriota; class Cyanobacteriia; order FACHB-46; family FACHB-46; genus CBIHQL01. Next base: position 6,659 of record CBIHQL010000021.1, on the reverse strand, counting down.
GCGCCAAAACCGTACTCAGCAACTTTACCAGCGCAACCCGTAAATTGAGGGCGATCGGCACATAGGCAAGCGCCGCTTTCACCTGCGGAATCCCACTCCCTGATGCTTCGGGAGCCAAACGCTGAATCAGCCAGCCGCTCAGCCAGCCACCCCCCAAGCCAACGGTCGGCAGGATCAGCCAAGGTGGAAATGTATGAGATGTGGCAATTCGCCAGCCACCGAGCCAACCCGCTCCTTGTTTGAGTAGTACGGCGGCTAAGGCGGAGACTAAACCAATCACGCAAGCTTCAAAAATTGCCAGGTGCTTGGGTCGGAGAAATTGACGGAGATGCGGAGGAAGGGACAAATGCCACATGAAACCGATGGGTCAGCCCTGGGATGTAATTTGCACAAAGCGCCAGCTCAACTTGTGCGATCGCCCTGATATCACTCAGCTAAGCAGTTGTTTCTCGAAGAGGCAAGATGCATCCCATCAATTGCTGAGCAACTACTGGCGACCTGTTACTGATAACCCCTCAACAATGACCGATGGCGTGTAGCAAGAGCCATTCCAATCGGCATCATTGCCAATATCGATGAGTTGGTTGAGCGCGGTGTAGACGTTTCCCGAAACCATTGTGTCTTTAACGCGACCCACAATTTGACCCCGTTTGATCCGATAGCCGAGATCGATATTCACCGAAAAGTCTCCCGAAATACCTGCACCCCCACCCAGCATTTGATCGATCACTAAGCCCTCTTCGAGACTGGCGATCAGATCAGGGAGAGATTTTCCTGACGTAGAACTGGCGATCGCAGTGCTGGGTTGAATCAAGCAGTTAAACAAACCGGGAGTAGGATAGCTGCCTAAACCAGGCCGAAACCCATTGCCTGTGGTGCCGCTACCGAGTTGTTGCCCGGTGGTGCGATCGGTATAGAACAGTTGCAACACACCGTCTTGAATGAACACCAGCGATCGCGTTGGGGTGCCTTCATCGTCAAAAGGACAACTAAATGGCCCCGCATTGGGGTCTTGGGAGATGGTCAATGCTTCGGAGATCACAGGTTCACCCAGGCGATCGCTCCAGGGAGAGGCCCGTTCTATCACCTGCTTGGCATTCAGTGCTGCTTGCACCGTTCCCCACAGCATGTCTGCAGCTTTGGAGGTAAAGAGAATCGGCACGCGACCGATGGGAGGGGTGACATTTTCGCTCGCCCAAGCCAAGCGTTGGATAATCTGTTGGGCGATCGCGCTTGGGTCTAAACTGCCTCGCTGAATTTGACCATCGGAGACGCTGAGAAAGTCATCACCCCGAATCCACTCTGCTGATAGATAACAGCTCAATGTGGTGTCGGTATAACTAAAGTCAAGCCCGTGGGAGTTAATCAGGCGGGTCGTTTCAGCCTCGCATTCCCACTCTCCAGTACATAAGCTGTCTGGATAGGCTTCGCGAACCAGGGCGATCGCTTCTTTGCCCCAGCCCACCAGTTGCTCAACGGGGATCGTCTCTCCCACATCGGGATACAGCACTTTCGAGCCTGCCGTGAGTTCAATGGTTTCTGGCTCATTGAGTTGGCTGAGCGCGATCGCCCGGTCTACCAAAGCCTGGGGATCAACAGGCCCATAGGCAACGGCTAACCCCGGACGACCCGATTTCCAGAGACGGAGGGCAGTGCCTTCAGACTGGGTACTCTCTAGCTGCTTGAGACGATTGGCCTCAAAAAATACGGGGCGAGCGAGCGATCGCGATTGGAAGACTTCCGCTGCATCTGCACCAGAGCGGGCAGCAAGTTCCAGCAGTTGTTCTGCCAGCGTTTCTGGCTGTAAATCGTCAAGACCCATAAACTCTTGCTGATAAACGAAGCTGGCACGGATTTCTTAGGTACAGATGCCACCTCAAAAGCAGATGGGCACGCAAATGTAGACCTTCTGAGAGAAAGTCAACGAAAGGCAATGCTCATGGGTCGAGGTACACCTGTGATTGACACGGCCTGGGATCACTTTACGCTAGATTGGACACCACTTTAAGCCAAATTCAGTTCTTGAAGCAGCCAAAATCCGGCAAATGATTCTGTGTTTGGGTCTGACTGCACCGCCAGAAAATGTACCTGTTGGGCTTGGGCTTTTGTGGTCTCAAAGTTTCGGGCTTCTGTTTTTAACGTTGGGGTCGCTAAATTGGCAAGAATCCAGCGATCGCTAACGCCTGTTTCTAGCAGTAAGCGCGGGTTGTCACCGTCGAGGTCAGCTTTGAGAAAGGCCAACTCTAGACCTGACATCCAACCTGCAAGCGCTAAAGCCCTGGGGGAGAAAATTACCAACCCTGGAATCCGAGTCTGTGGGGCGAGATTGAGTAATTGCAGTGGAAAGGCTTCACCAAAGGCAATCTCCCATTCTTTGAGATCGGCAAAGGCACTCGCTTCTAAGGTGGCAAACGCCCACTGCTGACCTCGCAGCGCATCAGGCAATGCTTGTGGAGCTGTGGTTTCGTAACTCACCGAGGGGTTGGCTCCGGGTTGATAACCGGGATGCCCTGGATACACCACTTCTAGGCGTTCTTGCAGCCATTGATTGAGGGCGATCGTGCGACGGCTGACTTGCGACCGGATGCCCAAATCATCACAAGCCTTGGTGATCATGTTGGTCATTTGGCGGCGAAAGAAGCGAATCTCATCGGGTGCTTGGTCAGCTTGAGCGATCGCATTCTTCAGCGCCTCTTGTAACCACACCGAGTTGACTTGAGTGCTGGGGCAATATTGGGCATACCGAAACAATGACTCTGGCGATCGCTCGGTGTCGAGGGGGCTTTCGCACACCAACACTTCCCAGACTTTCTTTTTGTTGTCATCCAAAATTGGACGCGAGTAAAAATCTAACTCCCAAACAGTACCCATACGGCAACCAACACAGTTTTGCTAGCAATCAGAGCCGAGGCTTGCACAGGCTCCTTTCTCAGTATCGGTGACAGTGGTACTTTGGGGCGATCGCTCTAGAAGACTGAAAAGATACCGGATCATTCCACCTCAACCGCCAAAACAAGGTTACTATGCGGAACATCTCGCTCCCGACACACCTTGAATAGTTAGTTCAAGCAGAATCAGCACACCGACATCAAGCGTGAGGCAGAAGCGGGCACATTTTCAAGAAGTTATGAGAATAAAATGTTTTGGCTAGTCCAAGAAAATCTTAAAAACGAGATTGGGTTTGAGCGCCTGATTCAAGCACTCACTCAAAGAGCACTGCCTTACGAGATTATCAAGGTCAGGCCGTTTTCCCATGAAATCGTGCCAGAGCCATCAATTCCTGAGGGGCCAGTGATCGTTTCCGGTTCGACGGCTCTATCGAAGCTTGCCATGGAGCGAGGTTGGAGTCCGGGTGCTCTCCTCAACGAGAACTTCGACTTTTCGGTGTGGAAAGAACGCTATCAAGGCTTGCTGTTGAATGAAGACGGGGTCATTGAAGAATTCGGTAAACTGAGTCCTCAAGAGCCAATTTTTATTCGTCCCTGTTCTGATCACAAAACATTTGCTGGCTTTGTGATTGCACCGGACAAAATGCAATCTTGGCAGGAGCAGATCTTGGGGATCTCTGATGGCTATGCCACGTTAACTCCTGAAACACTCGTTTTGTCAGCGTCGCCTAAGGTGATTCTGAGCGAATTCAGATTCTTTATCGTTGACGGGCAGGTGATCACAGGTTCGACCTATAAAGTGGGTCTTTATCCACACTACTCGCCAGAATATGATGAAAGTGCCGGGGCTTTTGCGGAGAGAGCAGCCCAGGTATGGCAACCCGATCGGGCTTTCGTGTTAGATGTTGCTTTAACACCTGATGGGCCAAAAATTATAGAGATTAATTGTCTAACCTCATCGGGTTTTTATGAAGCAGACGTTGATCGTCTGGTTGAGGCATTAGAGCGCAGCTTTGGCTAATTAACAACCAAACTCTAGAAATCAAGCATGACCTGTAAAGAGCGTGCAAGCATAGCTAAATGAGGTCACTGCTTCTGAGAATTGCTCATTGCGTTCCATCAAACCCATGTGTCCGGCAGGTCTTAAAAATTGCAACTCTGCGTAGGGAAGATGCTGACTCATATACTGGCTGGCTGTCGGAACTGTAGCAATGTCAGTTTGACCAACCACCACTAAGGCCGGGACATCAACCTTAGAGAGGGTTTCTTTTTCATCAAACCGCAACATCGCTAATACCCCTCTCGCTAGTACTCCAGGCGCGCCCATCAACCCCAAAATAGTGGCAAAGTTGAGCTGACCACGCGTTTCTCGACCTGTAAACCCAGAGAGTTCTGTCGTCAAAAACATAGAACCATTGAGATAGCTGAGACCACTAATCAGCCAAAATAGCGGCGAGAGCCAAATAGTCAGGTGTAAAAGCGGTTCGATCAGGGGTTTCTGAAGGGCTTGGAGCACAGGACTGAGAATGGCGGTTTTGAGCGGGTTGGTGTAGGTGGTGTCAACTAAAATCACGCCTGCGATTTGCCGCCGCAAGTGTTGAGGAAATAAGCGGCAAAAGGTCAGGATAATCATGCCACCCATACTATGCCCTAAGAGAATGGCGGGTTTGTTACCTGCTAGAGAGAGAACAGCTTCTAAATCTCGCGCATACTTCTCGATTGAATAGTCTTTGTTGTGGGGTTTCGATGATTTACCAAGACCAGGCAAATCCCAAACAATTAGACGAAAGCGATCGCCTAGTTGCCGCTTGGCGTAATACCAAACCATGCTATTTGGCCCCCAACCGTGGGTGAGAATGATCGGCTGAGCATCCGCAGGGCCATAAAACTCGACATGAATTTCGCTACCATCGGGTCGGGGAATTGCGCGAACCGTATGACTCCGAAGGCGTTTGGGTTCGTCTTTGCCGGGGCGACGAAAGAGGAGGAGTGGTAAGAAGCCCACAAACGACCAAAGCGTCATAAGTGAACCTGCAACCAACCAGGCATTTGAGACTAAATCTCCTTCATACCATTCGTGGAGGATATACGCTCCACCACCCAGTAGGGCGATCGCGAGTAACCCTGTCAGCCAACGCAGGAGAAACTCAATCGGCATCCATGACATGTGACCTCTAAGCCGGAAGCCTCAACAATTAATTTCTTCCAGCATTGACAAGCACTTTAGAAGCAAGGCGATCGCTTTTACAACGCTCATAAGACAGAGCTTTTACACCAGAGTACAGTAGTCAGCGGCCTTGAATTGAGCGTCATGAACTACAAGATGGATTGATCCTTAACAATTAATAAAACATTCAATTTTCCTTATTCTTTATTTTTGCCGCCTCTTGCCAATCATAAAGAAGATCTATCCAATCAATGTAGCCAAGAGTTTCAACTAAGGTGCTAACTATAGAGTCAATAAATTTTTTTTCGCTATCTAGCACTTTTCCTTCATCATAATTGGTGAAAAAGTGATCTAGATTGTTCTGATTTAGAAGACTATTTTGAGGTGGTGTAAAGTACAGGTTTTGCCTGTCAAAAAGTGTGATTGCAATATTGTTTCTGACTTCTCTGGGCATATTCAGAAAGACTGGCAATATTTGCTCAAAAGCTCGAATCTGCTCCTTCAATATAAACTCAAGAGAAATATTGTTAATTCCATATTTTTCTATTGTTTTCTCATCTGGATAAAGAATAAATTCTTTGAATCTCAAAAGGCTGTCTCTGTCGTTCATTAATTTATTTTCAAAATATTGAATTTTATTGTTAGCTAAACTTTGAATTCCATTTTTTGAAGCGACTAGTTTACAGATAAGAGATTGATAATCTTGACTATTAGTAGGATGCTCGATTCGATAGTTTTGAGTGGAGGTCCTTAGCTTTGAAACTCGAATATCATGAGAATTTTGATTGTAAAATAATTTTATAGCTCTAACAAAATTATTTCCTAATATCGTAATTTCCTGTCCCCGTGAAGAGCCGCCTGAAAAATGGAATTTTATCGTACGAGAGGTGCCCCATGAAACTCTGTTTGGACAGTTGGAATCAGCCTTTTTGTCATGAACAAAAGTGGCAGGCATTAGTTTGTTGGTTTTGGTTGTATATTCTTTTTTTAGGTGAACAATTCCATCACACTCTGGGCATTTCAAGACGCCATGATAATGATAGTATTTAGCATCATAAGCGTAAAGCTTGCGCCCTAAACTGGTACTGTAAGCCTCGTTCATCTTAGGATGACAAAAAAGAATACTTTACATAGTCTAATATTGTGATTTGCATCAAGATGCATGAATAGACATGCACCTTGATGTTCCAAACCTAAGCTTCGTTGCGATCGAGCTTTTTGAGGGCTTTTTCGGCACGAGTTTCAGCTTCAGCCATCACCGTGGAGAGGTTTTCTAAGATTTCGCCAGGGAAGTTTTCGAGGACTTTGGTTGAGAGCGAAATCCGGCCTTGGGTGGCATCTAAATCGACAATTAAGGCTTTGACAGGCTGACCGACTTCAAACAAGGCCGGGAGCGACTCAACAAAGCGATTGCTGACTTGGTTGATGTGGAGTAACCCGGTGCTGCCACCGAAATCTACAAATGCACCAAAGGGCTTGAGGCTAGTGACTTTGCCTTCCACCAGTTGACCTACTTCTAGGTTGCTGATGCTGGCGGCGCGGGTAGCCACGCGGTTAGAGAGCACCAGTTTATTGCGGTTGGGATCAACTTCTAAAAAGCTGGC
>CBIHQL010000020.1:0-18066 GCA_966211855.1 uncultured bacterium | reverse complement strand
CGAAAATTAAAAATTCGAGCAGCAGTGGATGCAGAATCCATGTCAGCCCTGGTTGAACGAGCAGTTGTTTTCTATCTAGCGCATCCTGAGCTAGTAGATGAAGTAGAAGCCGCTTATGGTCAAACTCATCAGGTTTACAACTGTCCAGAGTGTACGAGTTCAGTGGTCGTTCGCGACGGAGAGTTGCTCTCCCTCCAAAATCAGCCCACTATTCTCGAAAACGACAAAGAACTGGTCGCTCAATCAGCTCAAACAATGGGTTCTCACCCCAATCAGCCAGGTGAAGAATTAGTTCCCTGCTAGGTTTCAAAACCTCTCACAGTTCTCAAGATCTAGCAACGTCTGCGCCGTCTTTAATGGGTCGATGGTTATGCAAGAAGAGCTCAGCATTCTTATTCAGGCTCAGTACCCTCTCATTTACCTCGTTACCTCTGAAGAAGAGCGGGCCGAGCAGACAGTTGCCGCGATCGCTCAAGCCAAGTCTCCCCAGCGTCCCCAACTTTACATCTGGACGATGACTGAGGGAATGGTAGGTTACGAACAATCTCGCAATCCTGTCCAAAGCAATACAGTTTCACCAGAAGCAGCGATTGATTGGGCTATTCGTCAGCAGTCAGGCATCTTTTTATTCAAGGATTTACATCCATTCAAAGACTCGCCCGCTGTGACTCGGAAGTTGCGGGATGCGATCGCTAAATTTAGAGGCACCCAAAAAACTATTATTTTGATGTCTCCGGTTCAGCAAATTCCCATTGAACTGGAAAAAGAGGTTGTAGTTCTGGACTTCTCGCTCCCCACCATGTCCGAACTCAACCAAGTGCTCTCGCAACAGCTAGACCAATTGCCACGCAATCGGCGGATCTCAACCGAAGCACGCGAAAAACTGCTTAAAGCAGCTTTGGGCCTTACCCGGGATGAAGCTGAGAAGGTGTATCGTAAAGCCCTAGTCACGGCAGGAAGGTTGACTGAAACCGAAGTTGACATTGTTCTCTCTGAGAAGAAACAGCTGATTCGGCGTAACGGTATTCTGGAGTACATCGAAGAAGACGAAACGATCGACTCGATCGGTGGCCTCGAAGAACTCAAGCATTGGCTCAAGCAACGCTCTAACGCTTTCACTGAAAGAGCCAGAGAGTATGGTTTACCCCAGCCCAAAGGGATGATGATTTTAGGGGTTCCTGGTTGCGGAAAGTCGCTGATTGCCAAGACCACCTCTCGCCTCTGGGGTCTGCCCTTAATTCGCCTCGATATGGGTCGGGTTTATGATGGCTCGATGGTAGGACGCTCAGAAGCAAATCTGCGCAACGCTCTAAAAACCGCTGAGTCAATTTCTCCGGCAATTCTGTTTATCGATGAAATTGATAAAGCCTTTGCAGGCAGTACTGGGTCTGCTGACTCAGATGGTGGCACCTCTAGCCGCATTTTTGGTTCCTTCTTGACCTGGATGCAAGAGAAAACCTCCCCGGTGTTTGTGATGGCGACTGCCAACCGGGTCGAGCGTTTACCAGGTGAGTTTCTGAGAAAGGGACGCTTTGATGAAATTTTCTTTGTCGATTTGCCAAATGGCGAAGAGCGGAAGGAAATCTTCCGAATTCACCTCAGCAAGCGTCGTCGAGATATTGCTCGGTTTGATTTAGATCAACTGGCAAATGCTTGTGATGGGTTTTCGGGAGCTGAGATTGAGCAAGCAATTATCGCCGCGATGTATGAGGCGTTTGCTCAAGATCGAGAGTTCACGCAGCTCGATATTATTGCTGCGGTCAAGTCAACTCTACCGCTTTCCAAGACAATGAATGAGCAGGTCACAGCCCTACGTGACTGGGCGAGGCAGCGTGCCCGACCTGCGGCATCTTCGGTAGCTGAATATCAGCGGCTGGAGTTCTAAAGGCTTTCACTCCTGCTCCCAACAGGAGGAAAGGCTAGCACATCGCTAGCAGTTTGGTTCAAGACCGTGAAGCTAGCACGGTATCTCTCACTTAATCTCAACGTTGTCGTTTCTCTCAAATCTCTCCAGGAGGAAATCCGAATGTCTCACTTTAGCACTCTGCGGACTAAGATCACTGATGCTGAAATCTTGAAGGCTTCTTTGCGCGACTTGGGTATTACGGTTAAGACCGAGGCAGATGTTCGTGGCTACAACGGTCAGCGGGTTCGCTCTGATATCGTTGCTGTACTAGAAGGCGAATATGATCTGGGCTGGTCTCGCAATAGTGATGGTTCGTTTGATCTGATTGCTGACCTTTGGGGTGTTGCTAAGAAGCACAATCAGACCGAACTGATCAACTCCATCAACCAAAAGTATGCCGTTAATAAGACCCTGGCAGAAGTCAAGCGGCCTGGTCTGCAAAATGCCAACGTCAAGCTGGTTTTGCAAAAATAATTTCTCTGCGCGTTCCCAAGCTTGCGGGCTAACTCTATAAACGGGTTAGCCCGTTTTTTTGGGCAAATCGTGTAGACTGACGGGTGTTCCCTTGAATGTGTTGGTTATAAATCTGTGTTGCGATCGCCGACCGTATCCTTTTTATCTGACGAGCAAGCTGAAGCTATCCGCCGTGTAATTCGCGAGTGTGGGCTACAAGGCGAGCAAATGGCAGCAACTCAGTTTCAAGTGATGCAAAAAGGCCCTGGCGATTATGTCACAGATATTGACCGCGCTTTAGATCAAAAGCTGGCGATCGCATTTGCAGAATTGTTTCCGGCAGATGGTGTGATCACAGAAGAGAATGTTCAGTCGCGCCAAGCTTTTTGGGAACAGTATCCGCGCTTATGGTGTATTGACCCGTTAGACGGCACCGAAGAATTTATTCAAGGTAAATCAGAATATGCACTGATGATCGGTTTGTTGCAGCAAGCTCAACCGATCGCGGGCTGGGTTTATGCTTCGGCAGCCAAGCACCTCTATTACGGTGGGCCGGAATGGGGATTATTTCAAGAGACCGCAGAGGGGGTTATAGAGCGCCTAAATCCGGTCGAGACCCCTGCGCCACAACCGGGGTTTTGCCCGATGATCATTGGCACAAAAGATCAAAATAATTTTGGAGCGGCGATCGCTCAAGTCATTCCGGATGCTCAGTTTTATTCGTTAGGCAGCTTTGGCCTTAAGGTCGTGGATGTCATTTTAGGCCGAGCTGGACTTTACGCTTATTTCAATGGTCGCGTTAAACTGTGGGACACAACAGGCCCATTGGCTTTAGCCCAAGCCGCAGGGCTCGTTTGTTGTGATTTAACCGGGGAACCGATTCAGTTCTCGACCGAGGCGGTTCATCCTGAAACACTTGCCCACAAACAAGCGATTTTAGTGTGTGGGCATCAATATATAGAATTGGTTAGACCAAAACTTCAGGAGGCGATGGCGATCGCCTCCTCACACTCACACTCCGGTTAACAACAGACTGAACCCTAGCGGCTCAGCATAGACGACTTTAGCCTTCGCCACCTTCGCCGCCTTCACCACCTTCAGTTGGAGAAGCAGTGGGAGAGGGAGTTTCATCACCTTCACCGCCTTCACCGCCTTCACTAGTCGGAGAAGCAGGAGCCGTGGTTGCTGGTGCAGTCGTTTCGGTGGGGGCAGTGGTTTCACCCGTTTGGTTCCCTTCGGGGTTGTCACCGCAAGCGCTCAAGGGAGCAATCAAACCGAGGAGGAGGAGTAAGCCCGCAGATTTGGTACGCATTGTGATAATGTTTCCGTTACGTTACAAACTGTAGATCTTACCTGATATCCTGCGATCGCTGGTTGCTGGAGGTACCCCCATGATGTTGACAATTCCCAATCTACTAACCCCCGATGAAGTCAACTTTGTGATTTCAACTCTGCAATCAGAAGATTTTGTAGATGGCAAAACGACTGCCGGATGGCATGCTCGCCTCGTTAAACACAACTCTCAACTCAGTCGAGAAGCACGCTATCACCAAGACCTAAGAGACTTCATTCGAGCGGCGCTAAAACGGACTGTTTTGTTTCAAATGGCGGCACAACCCAAAATAGTTCACTCGATACTATTTAGCCGCTATCAAGAAGGCATGTCTTACGGTAGCCATATTGATAATGCTTTGATGGGTGGTGAAGACTTTTTGCGCTCCGATGTCTCCCTCACCTTATTTCTCAGCGAACCAGAAACCTATGAAGGTGGAGAATTGGTGATTGAAGGAGTGGAAGGAGAGCAGGTATTTAAGTTAGAAGCTGGATCTGCAATTATTTATCCTTCTTCAACCTTGCATCGTGTCAACCCAGTTACCCAAGGAACCCGCCTAGTAGTCGTCGCTTGGGTGCAGAGTTTAATCAGAGATGTCAGTCAACGCGAAATTCTTTTTGACCTCGACATTGCCCGCCGTGCCCTATTCGAGAAACACGGCAAGACGACAGAATTTGATTTAATCTCCAAGAGCCACGCCAACTTATTACGTCGGTGGGCACAAGTCTAAGCTTCTGAATCCTAGACAGAGGGGCTGGCAGCAGCGATCGCAGATGCAGTTGATCTGGTCTGAACCACCCACTCAATCACTTGGTAGGCTAGGCGAGTACCATCGAGGCGATCGACCTCTCGAACTCCTGTGGGGCTGGTGACATTGACTTCGGTGAGGTAGCCACCAATCACATCAATCCCGACAAAGATTAGACCATCACGTTGCAAAACAGGGGCAATCTGTGCACAAATTTGCCGCTCTCGCTCAGTAATTTCGACGCGATCTGCTCGTCCGCCCACAGCCATATTGCCACGAAACTCATCGCCTGTTGGAATCCGGTTGACAGCTCCAATTGGTTCGCCGTTGAGCAAAATAATCCGTTTGTCGCCTTCCTTCGCTTCAGGCAAGTAAGTTTGCACCATCACCGGAAGTTGCCCTTGCAAAGTGCTGATTTCAATCATCGAGTTGAGGTCGCGATCGCCGGGATGCAAAAACAGAATTCCTTCGCCTGCTTTACCCCCCAGAGGTTTGAGCACAGCAGCCCCTTGGGCATCAACAAACTGCCGAATTACCTGCTTATTTTGAGAAACGATCGTGGTCGGAATCGCCTCAGTAAATTGCAAGGTATACATTTTCTCATTGGCTGCTCGCAAGCCTCGTGGCGCATTTACCACCAGCGTTTTAGCAGGATCGACATAGTCCAGAATATAGGTGGCGTACAGATAAGCTGTGGTCACAGGCGGGTCGGTACGCATGAAGACAGCATCCATCTCCTCTAGAGGGCGAAACCCTTCTATTGCTGGGAGATTAGCTTGACGCGACCCTTCCGGCTGATCGCCCAGCGAGTACCAGGGATCTGCTGCGATCCATTTACCATCAATGAGTTGTACAGGTTGGAGTTGCACCCGCTTCAAGATTGCCCAGGCTTTTCCATCCACCACACTGAGCAAATTGGCCTGCGTAATCCAGACTTCGTGACCAAGTTGCTGAGCCGCTTCCATGAAGGCGACGCTGGTGTCGTGGCAAGGGTCAAGCTTATGGATGGGGTCAATAATGAACGCGAATTTCAACGAACAACTCCTAGCAAGTGTCAGATGGGTTTTCTCACATCATTAAACCCTGCGCCTGGTGCGATCGCGATATCTGGCGTTACAACCAGGCAACAAGGACGCGGTTAGCCAACTTGCAGCAAAGGGTCGAGTTTACCTTGAGCATTCAGCGCGTGCAGGTCGTCACAGCCGCCAATATGTTGGTCATCAATAAAAATTTGGGGTACTGAGCGTCTGCCATTGGCACGTTGAGCCATTTTGCCACGAGCGGCTTCATCACCATCAATGCTGTATTCGGTGTACTCTACGCCCTTTTTATCCAGCAACATTTTTGCCCGAATGCAGAAGGGGCAGGTTTGCCACGTATAGATTTCCACCTTAGGAGCCATAGGTTGTTCAGCTTTTAGCAATGTTTCTGCATTTTTTAGTGTAGCGAACAACTTGGTTGGGCTGAGGGCGATCGCTGACTCAGGTACGACTGGGATCACTCATTGCAAAGAAAACGCGTAATGAACCAGTTGGGCGAGTCGTTGTCGCAGGGTTTCTAGACCGAGGCGATCGCTGGCTGAGATAAACACGGCCTGCGGAAATTCCTCTTGAGCGATCGCTAAGGTGTCGCTATCGACCTGATCAACTTTGTTAAATGCCAAGAGTGCTGGCCCAGGTGTAATCGGCATTTGCGACAAAATTGTCATCACTGAGCGAATTTGAGTTTGCCAAGCCGGATGAGATAAATCAACCACATGCAACAAAGCATCGGCTTCGGTGACTTCTTCTAAAGTGGCTCGAAATGCGTCTACAAGTGAGGGTGGCAGTTCGTGGATGAAACCTACCGTGTCAGTCACCAAAATCGGGCGCGGTTCTCCGTCAGCAACATCTGTCACGGTTAAACGGCGGGTTGTTGGGTCTAAGGTGGCAAACAGTTGGTCAGCCGTGTAGACCTCGGCATTGGTCAACGTATTGAGCAGCGTTGATTTGCCTGCATTGGTATAGCCGACGATCGCCACAGAGGGCACTTCATGATGCTGCCGTCGTTGCCGTAAGCGAGAACGGTGGGCCTGTAACTGGTTTACTTCTTGTTGCAAGCGCGAAATCCGCCGTTGAATCGCCCGACGTTCGGTTTCTAGCTTGGTTTCCCCTGGCCCTCTCGTCCCAATACCCCCACCCAGTCGCGACATCGCTTGCCCTCGACCCACTAGGCGCGGCAGCATGTATTCTAACTGGGCTAGCTCGACTTGCAGTTTCCCAGCCCGAGATTGAGCCCGCTGCGCAAAAATATCCAAGATGACTTCGGTGCGATCGACCACGCGAATGCCGATTTGGGTTTCTAAGTTACGTACTTGAGCCGGGTACAAATCGCGATCGAACACGATCAAATTTGCGCCTACGCTTTGGGCAGCTAAGGCAATTTCTTGCACTTTTCCTTCACCCACCACAGTTTGCGGATGAGGCCGGGAGCGTTTTTGCTTAATGGTTTGCACCACCTCTCCCCCGGCAGTTTCGACCAAGCGAGCCAGTTCTGCTAAGCCATCTTGAAATTGCTGTGAGGTGCGATTGTCGGTCATCAACCCCACAACCAGCACTTGATCGTGATCGCGATCGACTTGACGGGCAATATATTCACGCTCAAATTCGGCTTCTAGACCTTCAACCAAATCTAAGAAATCTTGATCGGCAAGCGCGTCTAAACTGAGCGGAGGTGAAATTGTCCAGTTCGCTTCTGGATGTGGAATGAGGTGGGCTAAGTAAACGTCTCTCACATAGCCAGTCGCACCACCACCCCGTCGCTCAAAGCCACCCCCGGTCAAGGTCAAGACGACTAAACTATCTAACCGCTGAATCGCCATTGCTGTTAAGGATGCTTCATTAGGCGGTTCAATCTTGAGTTGGGTCGCAAGGCAACGAATGCCACTTAAGCGCTCAGCCCCATAGCGAGGCAATTCTAAAGGCGGAATTTGGGTTTGGCGAGGCGAGCCCACTCCGACTCGAATCACCTGACCGCGCCGATTGAGATAGGCACAGACAGGCTGGTTAATTTCGGTGCTAATCGCGGCAAGACGCTGAGCAAATTCTGGCGTGGTGAAGCGATCGCCCGGTAAATGCTGGTGATATAGCCGTTGCAGTTGCTTGAGTTGGCTTGATTTGAGTCCCTGAAGGTTACCGTAAATTGTCTCGATAGACTTCCCTAACCAGCAAACTGGCCCTCGAATGCATTAATCCTATTTTAATCGCTGTGACTCAGTGGGTTGAGCTTAACGGCAGGGCTGATGTTGGAGGCGTTGCCAAGTCTGTCGAATTAGATTCCAGAGCCATTGCCAAACCGTGACCCGCTGAACCCCCAAGGCGCGATCGTAGCTAGCATAAGCAGATTTATAGCGATGGAGATAACGCAGCGCCACCCCCCGAAACAGCCAAGCCAACTGCATTTGCGGTTGCAATTGCAGCGCCATTTCACAGTTACTCAAGGCTTCAGTATGCTGACCGAGGTGAATTAAGGCAATGCCCCGAAATACCCAGGTATCGGCTTGATCCGGTTGAAGAGCCAACGCCCGGTCAAAGCTCGCGATCGCAGGGGTATAACACTCTAAATTGATTAAAGCTCGGCCTCTTTCATGCCAGGCAGCAGCAGTGTTGGGTTGGAGATGGAGGACACGATCAAAACTTGCCAGTGCGCCTTCATAGTCGCCATCGCTGAGCTGCTTACTCCCACGGCTCAAGCAAGCATTAACCTCAGAGGTCAGTTGTCGAGTTTTGGACTGCTGACGCAGAGATAGCGATTGAGGATAAAAGGCGCTAGACATAGCTCACTAAGAATAAGCCAAGGTTGAAGATGCCATTAATAGTGCCTGCTAATGCCGATTAATCGCTATTTAGAAGGAATTTCTTGAGTTTTCTTAATCAAGCTACGCAATTGCACACACAAGCAGCAGATCTTACAGAAATGCTTTGCAGGAGTTGTGCCTTTAGGGTCTGAAAGGACGTCGAGGTATAAAGACAACCTTGACAAATCGGAACTATGATTGACGGCTTCGAGCGAGGTTCGTAATATTAAAGCAAGGTAAACAAGTGTAAAGAAAAATTAGTGATTCCCTTATTTCTTAGTCTTACCGCTAGCATCCACTCAATCAAGGGTTAAACAGCGTTAGCAATGCAATACCTCTTTCCCCATCGGCTTTTAGCTGCTCTGGTAGCAGGTTTCATGGCTCTGTCAGTCTGGGCGATCGCACCAGCAGCTCACGCCGTCGAGAATCCAGAGTTGCTCCCTGACACTCCCACGGCAGTCATTGATTTAGCTAAAAACTTAACAGCCATCCAAGAATCAGACCTGGTACAAGATTTAGACAGTTTTGAGGCCGAAACGGGTTGGAAATTGCGAGTTTTGACCCAATTCGATCGCACCCCAGGTCGAGCTGTGAAAGACTTCTGGAACCTAGACGACAAAAGCGTCTTACTGGTAGCTGACGCCCGTGGGGGCAACATTCTCAACTTTAGTGTCGGGGATGCACTGTACGAATTTATGCCCCGCACTTTTTGGATTGAACTGCAAACCCGCTACGGCAATCAGTTTTTTGTGCGCGAAAATGGTGAAGATCAAGCCATCTTACAAGCGCTAGAGTCGATCAAAACCTGCTTGCGACGGGGCGGTTGCCAAGTTGTGCCTGGGTTGCCTCGCGAACAATGGGTTCTGACCTTGGTTACGTCATTGGTCGGAGGTGTGGTTTTCGGGTTTGCTGCACATCCTCGTAAACCTGGACAGGCTTTTGCTTGGCAATGGGCTTTGATTTTTGCACCCCTATGGGGGATTTTGTTTATTGCCTTTGGCATTGGCCCGGTTATCACTCGTACAACCGATTGGTTACCTCTATTTCGCAATGTAATTGGTTTTATGTTGGGGGCCTTGGTGGCTTACCTCTCACCCACCTTTAATCAGTCCTCCACTTCGTCTGAGACTTAGCAGCCATCAGGCGATCGCTAGATTCAGACTGCGAGCACATCCCTCATCCTCTTGATCAAACTACGAGAGATTCAAGTGCAACCTGCGGGTTCCTTGAGTCTCTTCTCTTATGCTCTTGCGATCGCTCAAACCACAGTTGATGAGAAATTGCCAATTTTAGTTAGCCAATTTGAAGCTGTAGGGTTTAAGATTTGCCTGACTAGCCTGCGACAGCACCAGAAGATCTCGCATGTCTGTGGAGAGCAGCATCGCGATCGCCGCTGTGAAAAATGATGTTTGAGGGATAAGTCCGGTATGGAATGGCATATAACAGATGCTCAAAGTCTAGGCATCATCGATCGCGAAATGGGTGAGCATACGTTTTCACCCGCCGAATATGAGATCGTGCGTCGCGTTATCTATGCCACAGCCGACTTTGAATATAAATCTTTAATTCGCTTCTCTGAGCAGGCGTTGCAAGCAGGAGCAGCAGCTTTAGCCGCTCGAACAACCATTGTCGTTGATGTGCCAATGGTACAAGTTGGGATTGCCCCTCACATTCAAAATACGTTTGCCAACCCGGTTTATTGCAGCATGGATGCTTTGACCCGCCCCCAGAAAGATAAGACACGGGCAGCTTGGGGCATCGAAACTTTGGCACGGCGCTATCCAGAAGGAATTTTTGTGATTGGTCAAGCGCAAACGGCTCTCTCTGCGATCGTTGATTTGATCGAAGCAGAAGAAATTCGACCGGCGTTGGTGATTGGCACTCCGTCTGGTTTTGTTGATATTGAGGCGGCGAAAGAGCGATTACACGATTCTTTAGTGCCGCACATTCGCATTGATGGTCGCAAGGGCAGTGCTGTAGTTGCCGCCGCGATCGTCAATGGGTTAGTCGATCTGGCGTGGAAAGCTTACGGTCAAGACACTGGCAATGTTAGCTAGTGCTCGGTCTAGCCTAAGTTACAAATCCATTGCAGGACGACGACGGCGAGACGATCTTCGCGGTGGTGGCTCTTGAGGCCGCAGTTGACGGCTGACTTCCTCAAACATGTCGGTCTGTAAGTAAGGGTAGTCGCTAACCCAGAGATTTTGGCTAGGGATATAGATATCTGTCACCTTGGCAATCCGGCTGAGATCCGGTAGGTGAGACATCACAACCATCTGCGCTACTTGATCGCGACGGATGGCCTTGTAAGCACGGCGTAACGGAACTTGCAGCCGAGTACTAAAGCCACTGTCATCCCCAACTTCAATATTGAGGCAGCGTTCACGGTTCTCGACAATGACCAACTCGCCCCGATTGTTGACCGTTTCTTCAGAGCCAATCAGTTCTTCACTCACAAAAGCATCTAAAACCCGGCCTTGCCAAAAGCCACTATAGCGATAGCGCCGAGTTTCAAGGTTGCGGCGGGTTGCCCAAAATACGGGTGCCCAAAGCCAATACAGCCCTGCGCCTACAAATAAGGGAAATAGAATCAACCCTGCGCCCTCGCCAAAGATCGCCCGCGCAATCACCACCACGACGATGCCCACAACCGAGATCAGCACCCGCTTGAGGAATTCTGACGGTTTGCCCCAGTAATACTTGTACTGTGGAAATGTAGCAACGACGGGAATTAACTGTTCAAACTTCTCGCGAGTTAATGGAACTAGCATCAGGCAGAACTTTGAGAGGTTTAAGTAAGAAAGGATTGAGCAAGGCACATTTTGATGTTATGAGCCTAGCATTGGTGTTGTTTTGATGGAAAGAAACCCATTGCGATCGCCTGATTTAGGAAGCGACCCTTCTTCAAGTAAGCTCCGTTCTAGCCTAACAGCTTTGTCAGAAGCTCTCTTGAAAATCATGACTCACAAGTGCTGAGATTCAAGACCTACCAACTTGTAAGCCTATCTTTAAAGAACAAGAGAGTGATTCTACGGAATTAAGGGCGAGAACTTCAATCTTTCCCTTTAAAAACTTGCGTAGTTGCATCGAAGTTTTTAGCCGTCGGAAGTATCAGAATAGATTCAATTCTGAATAAGGCGTTCAGAAAAACTAGACAAGTAGGGGGCAACTAAATTTGTTTAGTTTTTCTGGTTAGGAAAGCGTCTTTACAGGTAAATTGCCTGATCCTGGGGGCTTGTAGGATCAGGCAATTTTTTTTGGCTATTTTTGGGGCAATTAATGAACCTTAGAGAAGTTTTTCGAGGCCATAAACCAAGGACTTGAGCTGGATCACCTTACGAATCGATAGCAGCACTCCGGGCATATAGCAAGCGCGATCGCTGGTGTCGTGACGCAGCGTATAGAGTTGCCCCGGTGCTCCAAAAATTATTTCTTGATGGGCAATTAAACCTGGCAAACGCACACTGTGAATGCGGATTCCTTCCCCTGCTAAAGCACCTTTGGCTCCGGGCAGCGTTTCTGTTTCTTCGACAGAGGGCGGGTTAAAAGTTTTGCCCAGTTCGCCCAACATCTCGGCGGTTTTTAAGGCTGTACCACTAGGAGCATCGGCTTTTTGATTGTGGTGCAACTCAATAATTTCTACGTGGTCGAAATACTGTGAAGCTTGCACAGCCGCTTGTTGCATCAACACAACCCCAATCGAGAAATTAGGGATGATCAGACAACCCGTGCTGGCTTTGTCGGCAAACTCAGCAAGTTCTTGAATTTGAGCGGGGCTGAGACCAGTGGTACCCACAACCGGACGGATGCCATAGGCGATCGCAGCTCTGACATTCTCGTAAATGCTATCTGGATGGGTAAAATCGACCATCACGCCGAGTTGTTTTTCTTGTCCTGCCAGCGCTAAGACAGATTCAAACTCGCTCAAAATTGGCACTTCTAGCGCTCCACAGCCAGCCACTTCCCCGGCATCTTGACCAACATATTGCGGGTTGCGATCGATGGCACCAACGAGAGTCATGTCACTTGCTTGAGCCACAGCCTTGACGACTTCGCGACCCATTTTGCCAGCAGCCCCATTAACAACCACAGGAATGGGAAGTTGACTTGTCATGATCGAAATACTGTTCTTGCATTGAATAAACGAATTTTAGAGTGATTGTTTGTCATTTGTTGCGATCTTCATCTGCGATCGCTCACTATTGGCGAACCGCAGGAACCTGTTAGATTTTGTTTAGAACCTTACGGATTGGGCGATCGATTCGTTGTGAATCCAAAATAGTGCTTACTATCGAGAGATAAGAGCAAGTTGTTCAAAGAGCGGGCGTTGGCCTCTGTGACTGTGAGACTGTTTCCCCGTGGGCACTTAACTTTGCCGAACCTGAGTCAGTGGCGATCGGCTCTGGCAATGTGGCGGCAACCTGTACTGCTAGCCAGTTTAATTGTGACTGGAGCCGTGTGGGGAGTGCGGCAAGTTGGAGAACTCGAACCGTGGGAGCTAGCAATTTACGATCGCATGGTGCAACTCAACCCAGCAGACTCTATCGGCTCACGCTTGCTGATTGTTGAAGTTGCCGAGTCAGATATCAAAGCTCAAAATCGGTGGCCCCTCTCAGACCAAACTTACGCTCAAGCATTGCAGGCTTTACAACGCTACCAACCTCGCGTGATTGGGTTAGATATCTTGCGAGACGTGCCCCAAGAACCGGGACGGGCTGAGTTGTTAAAGCAGTTGCGATCGCCCAACGTGATCACCATTACGACTCTGGGCGAAGATCCAGCCAGTGGTACGCCTGCGCCAACTGGGGTGCCGAGCGATCGCATTGGTTTCAATGATGTGGTGTCTGATGCCGATGACGTGATCCGGCGCAACTTGATCTTTGGCGACGAGGGCACAACGCAGTTCTATTCGTTTGCTTTGCGGTTAGCCGAGAAATATCTAGCCGTCGAAGGTATTACACCCCAAGCACCCTGGAATCGCTACGCAGCCGTGCCTTGGGGCAAAGCTGTCTTTACACCACTCCGCTCCACCTCCGGAGGGTATCAGACTGTTGATGCCAATGGCTATCAAATTTTGATTAACTATCAAGCCCATCAGCGGTTAGCACGGCGCGTCAGGCTCACCCAAGTGCTCCAGGGTGACATCAAGCCAGAATGGGTGCGCGACAAAATCGTTTTAGTGGGGACAACGGCTCCCAGTATTAAAGATGTCTTCTTGACACCCTACAGCGCTGTTGCCCAAGGTAACCCCAAAGAGGCAGGGGTGCTGATCCATGCCCAAATGGTGGGGCAAATGGTGAATGCCGTTTTAGGAGAACCGCTGCTGTTTTGGTATTGGCCCGAATGGGGTGAAGCACTCTGGTTGTGGAGTTGGGCAATCGTAGGGGGCGCACTAGCTTGGCGAATTCGGCATCCGGTGTATTTAGGGGTAGCGGTCAGTGGTGCTGTTTTGATTTTGTTTGGCAGCACCTTTGGCTTATTTTTACTCATGGGTTGGGTGCCGTTTGTGCCGCCCGCGATCGCTCTGGTCACCACATCGGTGGGTGTCATTTCTTATTTCGCCTACCAAGCCCAACAAGAACGCAAGGAGATCGCTGCCCAAGTTGAAGATCAAGAAAAAACGATCGCTCTCCTCAAAACCTATCTAACTCAAACCACCTCTCTTACTCAAACCACCCAACTTGATCTTGAAACGCGACTAGCGACCGACAGCACCAAACGTGCCGACACCACCTACATTCCAGACAGCACGATCAGACCAGATGATGCGACCGTAGGCATTCCCGAAGAAGAAGTGCGCGATCAGCATTTGGCAGGGCCAGTAGAAGACAACATTAGCGATCGCCCCCGCTTTTTACTCAGCCGTCGCTACAAGATCGATCGCATTCTGGGTTCTGGCGGATTTAGCCTCACTTACCTAGCTGAAGACACCCAACGCCCCGGCAACCCACTTTGCGTAGTAAAACATTTGGTGCCCGCCCGCAGTGATGCCCGCTTTTTACAAACTGCCAGACGCTTGTTTAAATCCGAAGCCGAAATTCTTGAAAAACTCGGCAAACATGACCAGATCCCCCAACTACTGGCAGCCTTTGAAGAAAAAGCGGAATTTTACCTAGTCGAAGAGTATGTGGAAGGACACCCGTTAAGTGACGAGCTGCGATCGGGCCAACGGCTGACAGAACCTCAAGTGATCAGCTTGCTCAAAGCGGTCTTAGAAGTGTTGACCTATTTACATGAGCGCCACGTGATTCACCGCGACCTCAAGCCCAGCAATATTATTCGCCGCGATCAAGATCAGCAGCTAGTCTTAATTGACTTTGGGGCCGTGAAGCAAATGCAGCCGCAAGACTTTGACCACAACAATGCCGAAGAAGGGTTTACTGTGGCGATCGGCACTCGTGGCTATGCTCCCGCTGAGCAGTTGGCAGGCTACCCCGGTTTAACCAGTGATGTTTATGCGCTGGGCATGATTGCGATTCAAGCCTTAACAGGAACGCTGCCTTATCAACTGCAACAAAACCCCGAAACTGGGACAGTGCAATGGCGACACCTCACCGAAGTCAGCGATCGCTTGGCAACCATCCTCGACAAAATGGTGCGCTACTACTTCAACGAGCGCTACCAATCAGCGACTGAGGTGCTACGAGATCTTAAAGCTTTAGGAAGCGACTAACTCTAGACAGGGGCAAATCATGTACCACATCTGCAAACAAAATCACAAATGAAGGCTCCTAAATCAAACCCGATTTCAGTTCGACAACCGTATTAGAAACTGAGGGCTTGGGCACTTTAGAGAAATAACATTCATGACACACAGAAGCATAGAACGTTTGGGTGAATAGCGATCGCTGCACCTATATCCAAACCAGCACTCCAATGTCTTCTCAAGGGAGCTAAGCCAGATGTTAAAGAACTTGAGCCTACAAACGCGCTTAACGTCCGCATTCGTATTGATGGGGCTGATCGTCTTCATTGTTGCCATAGTAGGGTGGTCTTCAACTTCCTTGATGAATCATTACTTCACCACCTTTAGTAACAATGCTCTGCCCTCAGTTAGCGCTTTATGGGCCATTAACGAAGGACAAACCCAAATTCAGTCTGCGGAGCGACTTCTGTTCGATCCAGAAATTACAGAGATAGAGCGACAACAAGCGATTACTCAAATTTCTGAGGGCTGGCAACAAATTGAGAGTGGAACCAAGAAATACGAGGCCACCCCTTCCATCGCTGAATCGGAAAAAGAGCTGTATCAGCAGTTTCAGAGAGGTTTAGCAGATTGGAAACTGGCTCATGAACACTTATTAGAACTAGAGCAGCAATTTCATCAACTTAATATTCGTAACCCTTGGAAGCAGCAAGTTGAACTACTAGCTCAAGGGAAAGAGAATAGTCCAGAAATGAGAGCCGTGAAAACTGCCTTAGCCCTGCGAACTCAGATGGATAGTGAAGGATCTGCGAGAGAAGAACCTTTGTTTCAGGCCACTGATGAGGATGCAGCCAAAATACTAGGGCTTTACGAAAAAGCAGCTGATGAAACCCGCAAGCAAGCAGACCAAAGCCTCAGCAGATCTATTTTCTGGGTTCTCTTAGGAGTAGTGATTGGCCCCCTCACCGCTATTACTTTTGGCATCTTCTTTAGCCGAACCATTGCTCGTCCCTTAGGTGCCAAAATTGCCAAAGTGGTTGATGTGGCAGAGCATATTTCTGCGGGAGACCTCACTAATCAAGTAGAAGAGTCTAGTAGCAGCGATGAAATAGGCAAGTTACAAAACGCTTTCCACATCATGACTCAGAACTTGAAGAATCTCATTCGTCAAGTGCAGCAGTCTGGCATTCAAGTTAACATCTCCTCAACAAAACTAGCTGCCTCTGGCAAACAGTTAGAAGCAACGATTGCTGAACAGGTTGCCTCAACCAACGAGGTCGCAGCCACTGCCAAGGAAATTGCTGTCACCTCTGAAGAGCTTGTGAAAACCATGGAAGGAGTCGTCAACGTCTCTCAGGCAACGGCAAAAAGTGCAGTGGGTAGCCAGAGAAGCTTAGAGAGCATGGAACTCGCCATGCAACAGTTAGCAGACGCAACTAACTCCATCTCAACGCGCTTGGAAGTGATTAGTGAGAAGGCTGGCAGCATCAACAATGTAGTGGTCACCATCACTAAAGTTGCAGACCAAACCAATCTACTCTCTTTGAACGCAGCGATTGAAGCTGAAAAAGCAGGGGAATATGGCGTGGGATTTGCTGTGGTAGCGCGAGAAATTAGACGTTTGGCTGACCAGACTGCTGTTGCCACCCTTGATATTGAGCAGATAGTTAAAGAGATGCACACCTCCGTTTCTACAGGTGTGATGGAGATGGACAAGTTTACCAAGGAAGTTGAGCAGGGAGTTAAAACCGTTGGTGCGATTGGGCGCGAGTTAGGCCAAATTATTGAAGAGGTGCAAGCCCTCACTCCCCGATTTGCCACCGTCAATCAAGGTATGGAAGCCCAGGCTCAAGGAGCACAACAGATCAGCGAAGCTATGGCGCAATTAAGCGAGACTTCTATGCAGACAGCAGGCTCTTTGAGAGAAATTAATAGTGCGATCGAGCAGTTGAATCAGGCGTCTCATGGACTCCAGCAAGAAATTTCTCACTTCAAGGTCGCAGAGCTGTCTCGTTCTAGGTATTAAGGTCAAGAGGCGATCGCAATCTCAGAAGTTCGCTGACAATTCTCCGTTTTAGCTCAAGGCAGTGTGGCAAAATGAGAAACAGTCATCAAACCCTTCTTAATATCTAAGGTAGTCCTGTGAGTCTTACTGCCCAAGCTAGCCCCACTTCAAAATCTACTCGCCGTTTAGTATTTCCCTTCACAGCGATCGTCGGTCAAGAAGAAATGAAGCTGGCCTTGCTGTTGAACGTGATCGATCCCAAAATCGGCGGGGTCATGATTATGGGCGATCGCGGCACTGGTAAGTCCACAACCATTCGCGCCCTGGCTGATCTGCTGCCCGAAATTGATGTCGTAGCTGACGACCCCTTTAACAGCCACCCCAGCGATCCTGAGCTGATGAGTGATGTTGTGAAGCAACGGGTAGAGCAACAAGAAGAAATCAAAATTGCCAAGAAAAAAGTGTTGATGGTGGATCTGCCCCTCGGTGCGACCGAAGATCGGGTGTGCGGCACCATCGACATTGAAAAAGCTCTCTCTGAAGGGGTGAAAGCGTTTGAACCGGGTCTGCTCGCCAAAGCCAACCGAGGCATTCTCTACGTTGATGAAGTTAACCTGCTCGACGACCACCTTGTAGACGTGCTCCTCGACTCTGCTGCATCAGGTTGGAACACGGTAGAACGCGAAGGCATCTCCATCCGGCACCCCGCCCGCTTTGTGTTGGTCGGCTCTGGTAACCCCGAAGAAGGCGAACTCCGTCCTCAGTTGCTCGACCGTTTCGGGATGCACGCCGAAATCCGCACGGTGAAAGACCCCGGCTTGCGGGTACAAATTGTGGAACAACGCACCGAGTTTGACCAAAACCCCCAACCCTTCATCGACAAATATCAAGCTGAGCAAGACGAACTGCAACAGCGCTTAATCAACGCCCAAGAACGTCTCAAGTCAGTCACCATTGACTATGATTTGCGCGTCAACATCTCTCAAGTTTGCTCTGAGCTGGATGTAGACGGTCTGCGCGGTGATATCGTCACCAACCGGGCAGCTAAGGCGATCGCAGCCTTTGAAGGTCGTACCGAAGTCACCGTTGATGATATCCGTCGCGTCGTCACCCTCTGCTTGCGTCACCGCTTGCGTAAAG
>CBIHQL010000019.1:0-18372 GCA_966211855.1 uncultured bacterium | reverse complement strand
CTTTGCGATCGCCCTGACACCCAATGGTCATTGGTTAACTTGGGGAATTTATGCGGTAGCAGTTTTAGGCGTGGCTTTGCTGAGCCGAGTCACTTGGGTGGTGTTGCTCAGACGAGTCGCGATTGAGCTGGCCTTTCTAGCGATGGTCTTGCTGGGCACCTTATTTCGGCAAGGAGGTGAGGTGGTCTGGCAGTGGGGCGCATTGCAGATTACAACCACAGGGTTGACTGTATTGGGCAGTGTGCTGTTGAAGGCGTTGCTGTCTCTGCTGATCTTGAACGTGTTGACTCTGACCACCGCGATCCCCGCCTTGCTTCACGCTCTAGTAGCGCTGCGAACCCCACCCGTTTTGGTAGCGATTTTGGCTTCGATGTATCGCTATATCAGTGTGTTAATGGATGAATTTACTGCAATGCGTCGAGCTGCCACTTCTCGCAACCTCATGACTAGTCGGCACTGGCAAAGATTGGTGGTAGGCAATATGATTGGCTCTTTATTCATCCGCACCTATGAGCGGGGCGATCGCATCCACCAGGCAATGTTGGCACGGGGTTATCAAGGCTTACCTCCCATCCGGGAAGTGCCTATGGGTGGGAGACAAGATTTAGTAGCGCTGACATTGACCGTTGTAGTCGCTTTACTGGGTCAGGCCGT
This sequence comes from uncultured bacterium, assembly GCA_966211855.1. Lineage (GTDB taxonomy): Bacteria > Cyanobacteriota > Cyanobacteriia > FACHB-46 > FACHB-46 > CBIHQL01. The sequence continues at coordinate 17,718 of CBIHQL010000019.1, read as the reverse complement.
GTATCTCTAGCTTCTTACTGAATCTATTTATTGGAACTTACTTAATTTAACGTTTAGATTTCTGAAGCGGTTTCCATGCATCACAATCCCATTTTGATCAAGAACCTCAGTCATACTTACCCAGATGGTACAGAAGCACTGAGGGGACTGAACTTATCGATAGAAGCAGCCGAAAACGTTGCTCTGATTGGCGCGAATGGCTCTGGAAAATCGACATTGCTGCTCCACCTGAATGGCATTCTGTTGCCTCAAACCGGAGACTTAGTCATCGGTAAATGGCCTGTCGAATCTGCCAATTTAGCCAATATTCGCAACTTTGTGGGGCTAGTCTTCCAAAACCCAGATGATCAGTTGTTTATGCCGACGGTCTGGGATGATGTTGCGTTTGGGCCAATGAATCAAGGGTTGGCTGGAGAAGCGCTAGCCCAAAGAGTGCAGCAATCAATGCTCGCGGTGGGTTTAGACCCGCACCACTATGCTCAACGAAGCGCAACGAATTTATCGGGTGGCGAAAAGAAGCGGGTGGCGATCGCTGGGGTTTTGGCAATGGAGCCGCAGGTTTTGGTCTTTGACGAACCCTCCGCTCAGTTAGATCCGCGATCGCGTCGGCAATTAATTGAGTTGTTGCAGACGTTGCCCCAAACAAAACTGATCGCCACGCACGATTTGGATTTAGCTTTAGAGTTGTGCGATCGCACGGTGATTTTGAGTCAAGGGCAAATTGTTTACAACGGCCCCACTGAGCAAGCAATGGGCGATCCTGAGTTTTTGCTCGACCACGCTCTAGAGTCTCCCCTCAGCTACAGCCGCCCTTACTGCCAACTCGACCACGCGCCTAAGCGAATGAGCCCTCTGCTGGCTGGGAGAAATGGCAATTAACCTATCTGTATGACTGAGTGGCGATCGCTATTGAGATCCTTAAACGAAGCAAAAGAATGAATACAGCCTGATCCCCGGAGTCATCATTTGCGCCAGAAGTTGATTAGAGTAGAGGCAGTCTGTCTGACAATCAATCGCCTCAAAACTATCTGGACGATGACCCGGAACAGGGGAATAGGTTCAAAAATTCATGGTGCTGCGTGCTGTTGCTCGTCAATACAGCTTAGTCCCGTTATTATTTGCTTTTTGCTTAGGTACAATCTTGTGCGTTTCTGCCAAAACTTCGGTGGCTGCCTCTATGGTTGAAGGTGCTTCTTCTGTAAATGCTTCGATGGAAGCCCCGTCGCATCCCGAGCCACCCCTATCAATGTTGCCATCGTCTACTCCTACAGTCGCGCTAACCCAAAATGTGCAGAAGACCGTTTTAGACAATGGGTTGACGGTGCTAACCAAAGAATTGCACACCGCGCCCGTGGTTTCGGTACAAGTGTGGTATCGCGTAGGCTCGCGCAACGAACGCAGCGGCCTCAATGGGATTTCGCACTTGCTAGAGCATTTGATGTTCAAGGGCACCCGCGATCGCCCAATTCAGTTTGGGCGGTTGTTTAGTGCGTTAGGCAGCCAATTCAACGCGTTTACTTCCTACGACCAAACGGCTTACTACGGCACCGTTGAACGCGACAAGCTCAAGGCACTGCTGCTCTTAGAAGCCGATCGCATGAAGAATGCCTTGATCAATCCTGAGCAACTCAGCAGCGAAAAGCGGGTCGTCATTTCAGAATTGCAAGGATACGAGAATGATCCCAGCTACCGTTTAGAACGAGCGGTGCGGCAGGTGGCTTTTCCTCAAGCAGCTTATGGGTTACCCGTGGGTGGCCTAGAAACCGATGTGGCTGGCTTCACAGTTGAGCAAGTTCGTGACTATTACCAACATTTCTACAGCCCGAATAATGCCACGCTGGTGATTGTGGGCGACTTTGACACAGGACCCACACTGCAAGCAGTTAAAGCAGCTTTCGGTAGCATTTCTCAAAGCCAAACTGCAGACAGCCCTGCACCCCTAGAACCCCAAGCTGCGATCGCGCCTCCCCAGCCCACACCTCAAAAAACACCGATTGTGTTGCGTGAACCGGGAAGTGCTGCCCTGCTTCATGCGGTCTATCCTTTGCCCAATGTTAGTCATCCAGATGTGCCCGCACTCCATGTGCTGGATTTTATTCTCACCGGAGGGCGCAGTTCTCGACTTTATCAAGCGTTGGTGGAATCAGGGCTAGCCAGTGACATCAGCGGTTATGCAGCCAACATGATTGGGGCTGGGTGGTACGACCTCTCAGTGACCGCAGCATCAGGGCAAAAGCTGACCAAGATTGACCAAGTTGTGCAGCGATCGCTCGCCAACCTCCGAGATCGACCTGTGAGTGCGGCAGAACTGCAACGAGCCAAAACTCAACTGCGGGCAGCATTAGTGTTGCGCAATCGAGAAGTGACCAGTCAGGCCATGCAACTAGCCGACGACCAAAGCTCAACGGGAGACTTTCGGTATAGCGATCGCTTGTTGGCTGCGATCGCTCAAGTGAGTGCCGCTGATGTGCAACGGGTGGCGCAAACCTACCTCAAGCCTGAACAGCGAACGGTCGGCTTTTTTGAACCGACGCAACTGCAAGCAGGTACTACAAAAGCCGGGAGCAGCACTCAGACCAGCGAAAACTTCAGCCCTGGTGAACCTGTTAGCCCTGCCGAAGTCGAGCAATACTTGCCTGCGATCGACAGTAGTACTGCTCCGGCTGCTCTCCACCTGCCAGAACAATTCACCTTGCCCAACGGCTTGACTATCCTTTTGTTGCCCGATAGCAGCACGCCTACAGTCACGCTGAGCGGTCACCTCAAAGCCGGTACAGAATTTGACCCCAACGACCGAGCGGGTTTGGCGGACTTGACTGCCGAAAACCTGATGAATGGGACGAAAACTAAAACTGCCTTGGCGTTAGCTGAGAGTTTAGAAAATCGGGGAGCCGATCTCACCTTTGAAGCCAATCGCGAAGGGGTGTTGATAGATGGAGCCGGACTCGCTCAAGATTTGCCATTGTTGGTGCAAACCCTGGCTGATGTGTTGCAAAATGCCACGTTTCCTGCCAGCGATGTAGAGCTGAGCCGTCAACGCGCCTTAACTGACTTGGAAGAGCTCTTGGACGATCCGCGTGCTTTGGGTCGCCGGGTTTTCCAGCAGGCAATTTACCCCGAAACTCACCCGTTCTATTCGTTTTCTACAGCAGCGAGTTTGCGCCGAATTACTCGTGCCGATCTGGTGCAGTTTTACCATACACACTACCGCCCTGATGCAACCGTGTTGACCTTGGTGGGTGACTTTGACCCAGCGGAAGTACGATCGCTGTTGACTCAGGCCTTTGGACAATGGTCAGCACCTGAGCCAGCACCCAGTTTGTCATTCCCACAAGTGTCCTTACCCACTACCACCAGGCGTTTACAGGCCAAATTACCTGGTAAAGCTCAATCGGTCACTTATTTGGGTTATCAAGGCATCGATCGCCAAGATCCTCGGTACTATGCGGCTTTGGTACTCAACGAAATTTTGGGGGGTGATACCCTCTCCAGTCGTTTAGGGGTTGAGATTCGCGATCGCCAAGGATTAACCTACGGCATCTACAGCTACTTCCAAGCCGGGAGTGAACCGGGGCCGTTTTTAATCTCTATGCAACACTCACCAGAGGATACCGAACAAGCGATCGCGAGTACGGTGGCGTTGTTGCAACAAATGCGATCGCAAGGAGTGACAGCCGCAGAAGTTGCAGCAGCAAAACAATCTCTGGCAAGTGGTTATCCGGTAGAACTGGCTGACCCTGACAGCTTAGCCGACCAAATTTTGATGAATGCGGTGTATGGCCTAAAGCGGGCTGAGCTGCGCGAGTTTGCCGACAAAGTGCAAGCGGTCACAGTTGAGCAAGTCAATCAAGCGATTCAAGAGTTGCTACACCCTGACCATTTAGTGATTGTCACAGCAGGTGCCCCCTCCCCCTCACCTCGCTAGCGATCGCTCCTCTTGGCTAAAAATTCACCATCAACTACGGTGCTACCTCCGAGTTCTCAATGCTTAGGGGGCAAGATTTTGAGTTAACTTAGATGAAGTCTTCCTCATACATCCCGATTTCCATGAACATCCTCAGTAACCTGCTGCCTCAAGTGAATCAACAACCCCGTGTGAAACAGCGCCGGGGCATTGAAATCAAGTCACCTCGCGAAGTGGAGATCATGCGGCAGTCTGCCAAGATTGTGGCAACGGTGCTGAAGGAAATTTCGGAGATCATTCAACCAGGGATGACAACGGCTGATCTCGATGCGTATGCCGAAAAGCGAATTCGAGAAATGGATGCCACTCCTAGCTTCAAGGGATATCATGGCTTCCCCGCTTCCATCTGTGCCAGCGTCAATAATGAAGTGGTACACGGTATCCCCAACGCCAAAAAAGTGATTCGCACTGGAGATGTAGTCAAAGTTGACACTGGTGCTTATTTCCAAGGCTTTCATGGCGACTCCTGCATTACCCTGGCTGTGGGCGAAGTCACCCCAGAAGCGGCTAAATTGATTCGGGTGGCAGAAGAAGCACTCTACAAAGGCATTGAGCAAGTCAAAGCAGGCAACTATCTCATGGATATTGCTGGCGCGGTGCAAGACCATGTTGAGGCGAATGGTTTTGTGGTCGTCGAAGATTTTACTGGGCATGGTGTGGGTCGCAACCTGCATGAAGAGCCTTCGGTATTCAATTACCGGACGCGGCAAATGCCCAATGTCAAACTACGTGCAGGCATGACGCTGGCGATCGAACCTATTTTGAATGCTGGCTCTAAAGTCACCCGCACCCTCGCCGATCGCTGGACAGTCGTCACCGTAGACAACTCCCTCTCGGCTCAGTTTGAGCATACGGTGTTAGTCACTGAAGACGGCTACGAAATCCTTACCGATCGCACCAAAGTCTAACGCTGTCATTCTTGGCGCTTAACGCTCCAGCACTAGCCGCACAGGTAAAACGGCTCTGCTCCGATAATTGTTGCTGCTGGTGCTGGTGGTGGCAGGTTGCCAAAATACAGGAAATGACAGAATTAGCAGACCGACCGCAAATAGGTGAGCCGCAAAGTCAACTCCGGTAAACCCTAGCGATCGCGCCCTTTGCCTCACCGCTAAATCTTGCCGAAACCCATGATGCTGTTGCATAGAAAACTCTTCTGGTAGATGTTGAGCTAAGCGAATTAAAAGCTGTCTGAACGACTAACGTATGCTCGCTTCATTCGCAGCCTCAGCAGTCAAATCAGGATAGGGCGATCGCGGGTTGAGGGTTTCAACTTATACTGGCTACACACTGTCTTGGTACACCGAGGCGAGTTATGGCTAGTTCGACACCAGAGCCATCTGTTTCTCCTGAAAAGCTCGTGGCTCTATCTCCAGAATTCCCTACCGAGCTTGAGGAATTGCCTCCTCTAACGCCAGCGGTGGTGCAACGGGTGCGAGAAGGATTAGCAGCGGCTCGCGATCGCTCAGTTAGGGCGAGTGTGCAGCAAGCCATTGCCGAAATGGCGGCGATCGCTGAAGGGCATCGGCAGCGACCCATTTCTGGTGGTGTGCGACGGGGTGTATTGCGATCGCTGATTCGCACGCTGTTTGATATTCGCATCGAGCACGGAGAGCGGCTACCCCACACACCAGCGCTCTTAGCAGCCAATCATCTCAACCATATTGACCCGTTTTTGCTGCTGGCAGAATTACCTGAGCAGCCTTATCACTACGTTCTGGCTGATGCCCGCACTCTCTACAACAAAAGCTGGAAGCGGCAAGTGTTGCGGCAAGCGGGTGGGGTAATTCCAATTGAGCGATTGTGGCGTGAAGAGTTGGCAGTGATTGCTGCAGCCAAACGCGATCGCCCTGATTTAGCTGAGCTAGCGGCAGATCTAGAGCGAGAGGTGCCGTCCGGAAGTTCGGTGCGGGTGTTGCGAGAAATTGATCGGGCAGTGCAGGCAATTTTTGCGCAAGGGGATGGGTTAATTGTCTTTCCAGAAGGGCGGTTGGGCACTGTAGAAGGTGAACTTCGCTTGCCTTTGAAACGGGGCACGGTAATTTATGCGCTGAAAGCTGGGGTACCGATTGTGCCGATTGCTTTGATTGGCACTCGTGAGCTCTACTGGCGCAAACGACTGACGCTTCGGTTTGGAGAGCCGCTGCAATTTCCGCGCTCGCCTCGCCCCAAACCCGCCGAGGTACAGGTCGTGCTTGAAGAACTGCAACGATCGCTGACGCAACTCCTACCCGATGATTATCATGAGCCTGCGGGACTGAAGCTGTTCCGAGGTTTTCTGAATCATATGTTTTGGTAATCCAGGGCGATCGCTGAAGGTAAGTTATGGATCGAACCGATTTAGCGTTTACACCAGCACTCGAACAAGCTAACCTGATCCGCAGTCGGGTCGTGTCACCGTTGGAGTTGACCGAGCTTTACCTAGAGCGGATTCAACGGTTAGACCCGCAGTTGGGCAGCTACTTCACGGTGACAGCAGAGCAAGCGATCGCCGATGCCCAAGCCAAAACTGAAGCCCTTTCGCAAGCCGATCCAGAGACGTTGCCACCGTTCTGGGGCGTGCCAATTTCGATTAAAGATTTAACGGCTGTAGCGGGTGTGCGGTGTACCTATGGCTCTCCAGTCATGCGCGACAATATTGCCACTTACGATGACGGCGTTGTCACCAAGATCAAGCAAGCAGGCTTTGTGATTTTGGGTAAAACCGCTGCTTCAGAAATTGGCTCGTTTCCCTACACCGAACCGCAAGGTTTTCCTCCGGCCCGCAACCCCTGGAATTTGGACTATACCCCAGGTGGTTCTAGTGGAGGTGCAGCGGCAGCCCTAGCAGCAGGGTTATGTCCGATCGCTCAAGGCTCAGATGGGGGTGGTTCAATCCGAGGGCCAGCCGCTTGTTGTGGTCTGGTCGGCATCAAACCCTCCCGTGGTCGAATTACTTATGCACCAGTAGGCGATCGCTTGAGCGGAATTGCCACCAGCGGCCCTCTCGCCCACACCGTAGTAGATGCCGCTGCTTTACTAGATGTGATGTCGGGATATGTAACCGGAGACCCCTACTGGTTGCCTGACCCTAACCCGTCGTTTCTAACTGTGGCTCAGCAAGCCCAACAGCTAGAGCGATCGCCTGCTCCCTTACGAATTGCCTTTATGACTGGGGTGCCGCCAATGGGTGACGCTGACCCCATTTGCCAACAAGCAGTTCTAAAAACGGTGCAGCTTTTAGAAGAACTCGGTCATCAGGTAGAGCCAACCACGATCGATTTCACTGATTTAGTGTCTCCCTTTACAGTCGTGTGGGGCGCTGGAGTGGCTGCATCGGGAATTCCGGGTGACTATTTACAACCGATGAATCGCTGGCTATTAGAGCGGTCTGGTTCTTGTGGTCAATATTTACAAGCCGTGGCAGCCCTGCAAATGGTGGCGCGTCGAATTGTAGCGGCGTTTGAGGCGTTTGATGTTTTGGTGTTGCCGACATTCATGCATCCCATCATTCGAGTGGGAGAATGGGCGGATCTCGACCCAGAAGCGACGTTGCAAAAGATTTCGCGTTGGGTGGCTCCGTGTCCACCGTTTAATGCAACGGGGCAACCTGTCATTGCGCTTCCTGCTGGATTTGACAATAACGGCTTACCTGTAGGCATCCAACTTGTGGGGCGCCCTGCCGCTGAATCTACCTTAATTGCCTTAGCGGCTCAACTCGAAGCCCGCCAGTTGTGGAGCGATCGCCGTCCTGAGTTTGCGACTGACACCTCTACCTAGCTCTTGGCTCTCAATTTCCTCAATTACTATGACTGCATTAGCCCGGATTTTGAGATCGGGTAGGAATCACGGAGTATTGCAAACTCTGGATGGGTTCACGAAACTCAGACAACCATCGAATCTCATCTTCTAGCAAGGCGATCGCTCGTTTTTGACTAGCAGCTTGATAAAGGTCGTCAGCCAGAGGAGCAGCGATTTGGCTTTCCAGTCGGAGTTGGCAGACCATCAAGCGGTGCTCGATCAATTTGCTGCGCAGTTCGGGTTCTAAATGGCTGAAGAAGAAAAACTTGATTCGAAACCGCGACCGCGCATTCACCCAACTTTCGTGAGGGTGCATCATCATTTCTTGCTTCCAGCGATCGCGCCCTAACTTAGTGATTTGGTAGATTTTGCGGTTCGGCCCGACTTGGCTAGCTTCCTCAATCTGCGTGACAATCTCACCCCGGTCTTCCAATCGCTTCAGGAGAGGGTAGATTGCACCATAGTTGACACTGATACAACTACTCATGAACTGTTCTAGCTGCTGTTTGAGGCGATATCCATGCAACGGTTGTTGTTGCAACAGTCCAAGCGCGGCTAGTTCAAGCATGAATTAATTCAGGAAAAAAGTCACTAGACTTGACTTATAACAAACTGATATACCTGTTAATTGTACCAAGAATTGTAAAGCAAAGTTAAAATCCTCAGATAAAGACGTTCGAGCGGTTCATTTACTTATGCCACAGCCTGCTGACGTGAAGCCTCCAACCTCAGAACGATTTCCGCTATCACTGGCTAATCGAGCGTTAATACTCATGCTGTTGATCCCTCTGTCAGGCTGCGGAATTTTTTCCAAAGCCGATGCAGAAGCACCTCGCCAGCAAAATGGTGGGGCAGCACGAGGTGGCCCTACGCCAGTCGATGTCGCGATCGCCAAAACTGGCTCCTTACAAGAAGATGTAGAGTTTACTGGCACAACGCAACCGTTGCGAGAAGTGTCGCTGCGGTCTCAAGTAGAAGGTCAACTGCTCGATCTCCTTGTCGATGCGGGAGATACGGTCAACCAAGGTCAAACCTTAGCCCGACTGGATGCGTCGCTCTTGACGACAGCCGTAGCAGAAGCTCAAGCCGAATTAGCCGCGCGTGAGTCGGAAGTGGCTCAGGCGGAAGCCGAGGTAAATGAAGCTCGGACACAAGTCGAAGAAGCGCGACTGCAACTGCAACAAGCCCAATCTGATGCATCACGTTTGCAGCAGTTGTTGGGCGAGGGGGCGATCGCAGCTCAACAAGCCGAACAAGCTCAAACCGAAGCTCGAACTGCCGCCCAAGCTTTGCGATCGGCTCAAGAACAAGTCCGTACCAGGCAGCAGGCGGTAGTTGCGGCTCAAGGGCGAGTGGCGGCACAGCGGGCGGTGGTCGCTGAAGCAAATGAGCGCCAATCTTATGCCAGTCTTAGTTCTCCGGTGACAGGAGTGGTTCTGCGGCGAGAACTTGACCCAGGGACTTTGGTACAACCGGGTGCAGAAATTCTCCGCTTAGGCGATTTGAGTAGTGCCAAAGTGATTGTGAATGTGGCGGATAAACAACTCGGCTCAATCCGCCAGGGGCAAGATGTACAGGTGAGCCTGGATGCATTTCCCAATCAGGTTTTTAGGGGTGAAGTGACGCGGATTACGCCCGTCGCTAATGCACTGTATGTCCCTGTAGAAGTGACGATTCCCAATGAGAATGGTCGGGTGGGTAGTGGGCTGTTTGCACGGGTGAGTTTTACTCAAGCGCGATCGCAACGAGTCGTAGTGCCAGAGTCGGCTATTCAGTCGGAGCGGGGCCAGCAAGGTCAGCAATCGCAACAAGCTCGACGGCAGCCTAATTCTGATGCCACGCTCTTTGTGGTGGATAGCGATGCGCCCGAACCCAAAGTGGTGGCTCGTTCTGTCACGATCGGACAACAAGCCAACGGCAAAGTCGAAATTCTATCTGGGTTGCGGGCAGGTGAAGAGTTTATTACTCGCAGTGGTCGTCCGCTCAAAGATGGGGCTCCGGTGCGGCTGAGCATTCTCTCCGAAACGCAACCAGGTCAAACTCAGTCTGGTCAAACGAATCAACCTAATCAGCCTGCTCAAACCACTCAACCTAACCAAACTCAACGGAGACGGTAATGCAAGCTCCTCAATCCAAGGGCTTTAGCGTCAGCGCGATCGCGATTCGGCAGCATATCGGCACTCTGATGCTGACTTTGGCTGTGATTGTTGTGGGGGCTTTCTTCCTCACGACGCTGCAAGTCGATCTCTTGCCTTCGATCACTTATCCCCGAATTGGGGTAAGGGTAGATGCTCCAGGCGTCTCTCCAGAAGTAGCGGTGGATGAAGTCACGAAACCCCTAGAGGAAGCGCTCTCAGCCACCGAGGGAGTGGTGCAGGTTTACTCCCAAACGCGAGAAGGACAGGTGAGCTTAGATCTGTTCTTTCAACCGGGGGGCGATATTGACCAAGCCTTAAACGAAGCGACTGCTGCTTTTAACCGAGCTAGGGGACGTTTGCCAGAAACCGTTGAGGAACCCCGTCTTTTCAAGGCTGACCCTTCGCAGTTGCCTGTATACGAGTTCGCACTGACCTCTCCCTCGCGTGAAAGTGTCGATCTGCGGGTGTTTGCCGATGAAGAATTGGCCCGTGAGCTAGGGGTAGTGCCCGGAGTCGCTTCTGTGGATGTCTCCGGTGGGGTGACTGAAGAAGTCAGAATCAACATTGACCTCAAGCGTCTGCAAGCTTCTGGTGTGGGCTTAACTGAAGTGTTGAATGCCCTACGCGATCGCAACGTCGATGTGGCTGGTGGTCGCATTCTCGGCTCTAGCGTAGAACCACTGACCCGTACTGTTGGTCGATTCCGCGATGCCAACGAAATTGCCAATCTATCATTTGAGGTTGGCGGTTCAGGTCAAGGCGCAGATTCGACCGATTCCTCCCTCACCCCTCGCTCCTCACCCCTCACTCCCCAACGAGTTTACCTGCGCGACTTTGCGGACGTCATTGATGGCAATGAAGAACAGCGGGTGTTTGTGGCACTGAACGGTCAACCTGCCGTGAAAGTCAGTGTGCAGAAGCAACCGGATGCTAACAGTATTGCCGTGGTCGATGGCATCAAAAAAAGGCTGGATGAGCTCAAGCAATCTGGCTTAATTCCAGAAGACTTAGAGATCCGTCCAACCTTGGATGAGTCGCGCTTTATTCGTAACTCCATTTCTAACGTCACCAGTTCCGGGTTGATTGGGGCAGGTTTGGCTGCGATCGCGGTGTTACTGTTCTTGGGATCTCTGCGCCAAACCTTGATCATTGTCTTGTCTATTCCGCTGGCAACCCTCGCCGCCATTATCTTGATGCGGTTGTTTGGCCTGTCGCTCAACGTCTTTAGTTTGGGTGGTCTGGCCCTGGGTGTGGGCATCGTGGTGGACAACTCAATTGTGATGCTAGAAACCATTGCTGAAGGTGCAGGCATGACACCGGGTAAGGCAGCTAGCGCCCCCATGAGCCGAGAGCAACTCATTGAGCGATCCGAGCAAAGTAGCCGTGAAGTTGAGTCCGCTCTCATTGCCTCTACCAGCACCAACCTAGTGGCTGTCTTGCCCTTCCTCCTGATTGGTGGATTTGTCTCACTACTCTTTAACGAACTGATTTTGACGATCAGCTTTGCCGTAGCTGCTTCCATTTTGGTGGCTGTGACGGTTGTGCCCGCCTTAACGTCTCGCTTGCTGGCAGTGCGTTGGTCGAGTGGCGTGAATCGGTTTTGGCTGCTGCGGAAGTTCAATCAGCGGTTTGAGGCTGCCACTTATGGATATGGTCGATTTCTCAACCGCGTCTTGCAGCATCGCTTTTGGGTCGTAACCGCAACCGTTGTGATCCTGGGTGGCAGCAGTTGGCTGATGGCAGGCCAGATTCCTCAAGAGATTTTGCCTCGCATCAACACGGGACAAGCCAACTTATTTGCTCAGTTCCCACCAGGCACTCCTTTAGAAATGAGCCAAAAGGTGATGGAGCGGGTGGATCAAATTTTGGCTCAACAACCAGAAACCGATTATGCGTTTACAACGGTGGGTGGTTCTCTCTTTGGCAACAGCACCAACGCTAATCCCTTGCGGGCTTCTAGCACTGTCACCCTCAAGTCTGGCACTGATGTAGAAGCTTACGTAGAGCGAGTGACCAAAGAGTTTGACAAGCTGAACTTGGCAGGTATTCGACTGCGGCTCAGTCCTGGTCAGGTGCGCGGCATTGTCTTGACCAATTCGCCCGTCCGAGGGGCAGAAATTGATGTCATGCTGCAAGGTACGAACGCGCAACAGCTGAGCCAAGCGGGACGACAATTACTGCAAACTTTAGACGATCGCGTCACACTGGCTAGTTTTCGACCCGATGCCGATGAACGTCAGCCAGAAGTACAGATCCGGCCTGATTGGGAACGATTGGCGACTGCGGGTTTGACGACTCAAGACATCGGTGACACGATTCAAACTGCGATCGAGGGTTCAGTGCCCACTCAACTGCAACGAGGCAACCGCTTGGTGGATGTGCGAGTCGAGCTAGACCAAGACACCATCAGCCAACCTTCTGAATTGGCTCAACTCCCTTTGTTCGTTCAGGATAGCCGCCGGATTCAACTGGGTGATGTGGCTCAAATTGAAGAAGGCCAAGCCCCAGGAGAAATTCAGCGGATTAACCAGAGACAAGTATTTATCCTAGCTGGCAGCTTGAACGAGGGAGCCAGTTTAGGCGAAGCGCTAGAGCAAGTAGATGCGGTAATCTCTGAGATCGAACTTCCTGAAGGCGTGACAGTACTGCCTAGCTCTGCCGCTGAGTCGAGCCGACAGTTGCAAGATTCGCTCAAGGTTTTGGGTGGGTTGGCTGCGTTCCTCGTCTTTGTCGTGATGGCAGTGCAATATAACTCTCTGATTGACCCTCTGGTGATTATGCTGACCGTGCCTTTAGCTTTGGCAGGGGGCATCTTGGGGCTTTATATCACTCAGACGGCGATCGGAGCCACTGTTCTCGTGGGCGCCGTATTGCTGGTGGGGATTGTTGTGAACAACGCCATCATCATGGTGGAGCTGGCTAATCAAATTCTGGAGCGGGAAGGTTGCGATCGCCGCACCGCCATTCTCCAAGCCGCTCCTCAGCGCTTACGCCCAGTCCTCATGACCACCATTACAACCGTCTTGGGCTTGTTCCCCTTGGCTTTAGGGATTGGAGAAGGGTCAGAGTTTTTGCAACCACTAGGGATTGTCGTTTTCTCTGGCTTGTCCCTGGCTACCCTACTAACGCTGTTTATCATTCCCTGCTTTTACACCTTGCTTCACGACTGGCATGGTGGCTTCGGGCGCAAGCAACGCCATTACCTCCCCGTCGCGGTTCCAGTCGAAAAACCTAAGATGCCTTCAGGTCATCACTAAGATGTCGCTGTTGGACATCAGGCAGTCAGAGGAACTTAGCAAGTGAGAGGCCGGAAATTGAGGTGTCAATTGCCGTAACGCTTCCAATAACGGTGATAGTGAATCACTTGATCGGTTGTAGTTGTGAAGGCACAAGCACCTCCGCCAATTTGAATCTGCGATCGCCCAAACAAGCTTTGTAACCGTGTGGCGATCGCTAACAAGCTTTGGAAAAGTTGCGTGCGGACATTATCGCTGGTGCAAGTAATTACCAACTCAACTCCGCGTGCTTGAGGAATTAATTGCCAGTCACAAAAACTAAAGACAGCTTTGAGGGTGCGGCTGAAAGAGTTACTAAATCTTTGATGGCGAGCGATCGCTTGATTCAACTGGGCAAACAGAGCAGTATCACTACAAGCTGAGGAAAAATCTTCGGGCTGGGTGCTCATGTAACGAATGTGGCGCAGTGCGAACGTTGATTTAGTATTCTTCAGCAATTGGGGGCCAGTCGCAAGCCTATTTGTATCCGCGTTTATACTGAAAATTCTCATGCGATCGGGCGACCTCATCGGGCGAGGTCGGTAAGTTTTTGGAGCCGTTACCTTAGAAACATCAAGCCCCCAATTGATGAAAAAAAAGGAATTGCATCATGGCTTACTCTCTCACACAGTTCAAAGAAGTGCTCGATGGTTTGGGATTCAACCTTGGCCCCAATGGTTTGAATGGTAATTACGACAACACCTTAGATGTCTACACGCAAGGCGCGATTCGTGAGTTTAAAGCTCAATACAATGTGCTGACTGTAGGCTTTTTAGACCCCGAAACCGACGTAAAAGCGGCACAAATTGTACGCAATCTGCAATACAGCTTAAATCTGGTCGTTGATGCCAGATTACCCGTGACCGAATTTTATGGGCCGCTCACTGTACGTGCAGTGAAAATCTTTCAACAACGCTATGGCTTTCCTGCAACTGGCATTGCTACCTTGTCTGTGCGGAAAAAGCTCGATGAAGAAGCCAAAAAACGCTTACCCCGTGGTGCCAACTTCAATGCTCCAGCTGAAGATGAAGTGCTCCAACAAGTAGTTTAATACCTCAATATTCTGGCAATAATTCAATTCAGTTCAAATTTCACAGTAGCGCTTAACAATAGGTGTAATAGAGGCGATTTTGTCATCTATTGCACCTCTTATTTTGCTACAGGCATGGCTAAAAAGTTTTGATTGCAAGTCTACCTGACAATGGGATTTTCAACTATCTAGCGACATACGTCTGATAAGATTAAGAGTTTGCAGAGAATCATGCGCATGCAGTCAGGAGACACCCTATATGGCTCGAATGTATTACGACGCTGATGCCAATCTTGATTTATTGGCTGGCAAAACTATTGCAATTATTGGCTATGGCTCTCAAGGTCATGCCCATGCCCTCAACCTGAAAGACAGTGGCATGAACGTCATCGTCGGGCTATATCCAGGGAGCAAGTCGGCTGCTAAAGCTGAAGCCTCAGGTCTGACTGTTAAAAGTGTTGCAGATGCAGCATCTACGGCTGACTTCATCATGATCTTGCTGCCCGATGAAGTTCAAAAAGACGTTTACAAGAACGAAATTGAACCCAATTTGAGCGCAGGCAAAGTGCTGGCGTTCGCTCACGGCTTCAACATTCACTTTGGTCAGGTTGTGCCTCCCAGCGATGTTGACGTTGTCATGGTTGCTCCTAAAGGCCCCGGTCACTTGGTTCGCCGCACCTATGAGCAAGGCCAAGGCGTACCCGCTCTATTTGCTGTCTATCAAGATGCGTCTGGCAAAGCTCGCGACCTAGCGATGGCCTATGCAAAAGGCATTGGTGGTACTCGTGGCGGTATCTTAGAAACTACCTTCCGTGAAGAAACCGAAACCGACCTCTTCGGTGAGCAGGTCGTGCTGTGCGGTGGCTTGAGCGCTCTGATTAAGGCTGGTTTTGAAACCTTGGTGAATGCTGGCTACCAACCCGAATTGGCTTACTTTGAGTGCCTCCACGAAGTGAAGTTGATCGTTGACTTGATCGTAGAAGGCGGTTTGGCAAAGATGCGCGACAGTATCTCCAACACTGCTGAATACGGCGACCTCACCCGTGGGCCTCGCATTGTCACCGATGAAACCCGCGCTGAAATGAAGAAGGTGCTCAGCGAAATCCAATCGGGTCAGTTTGCTCGCGAGTTTGTGTTAGAAAACCAATCGGGTAAGCCTGGTTTCACGGCAATGCGTCGCCAAGAAGCAGAACACCCCATCGAAGAAGTGGGTAAAGATCTGCGGGCAATGTTTAGCTGGTTGAAGCAAGACTAATCGGCATCGGGGGGTAATCTCTTGCCCCCCAAATTGGAAAACTCAAGATTTTACTTTGCGCTTTGGCTTTCTTGCTCAAGCGCTTTTTCAGTACGTTCATATGGCTTAGTTTTGGGTCGCCATGATGGAAACAGACCCACGATCGTCTGATTAAGCGTGTTGCGAGTGTTAAGGCTAGCACCGCTCAAAGGTTGTGGCAAAAAGCGATCGCCCAAGGCAATAAACAGAACTGCAATAAATAATAGAAATGGAATGGGAAGTTTGCGGCGGGACATGAACGTACCCCGTTAAGAAAAGACGAGTTTCCTAACTTCATTCTTCCCAGATTTGCATATAAATCCGTAATCCAAACATCTAAAGTAATACTCGCCAAACGGGCGATCGCACCCTCTTAAGCAACAGCGACATGCCCCAGTTCTTGTGGGTCAAGGTGTGAATGTAAAACCTGACCATCTCGGAACCAGGCGACACGTCTTGTGAGGCGGGCGACTTCGGGTTCGTGAGTGACAATGATGATCGTGATGCCGCTGTTGTTGAGTTCGGTGAAGATATTCATCACTTCCTCAGTGGTGCGGGTATCTAAGGCTCCGGTGGGTTCGTCGGCGAGCAAGAGTACAGGACGGTTGACGATAGCTCGTGCGATCGCTACCCGTTGTTGCTGACCTCCAGACAGTTGATTGGGTCGATTGCTCATCCGGTTGCCTAAACCCACCCGTTGAAGTGCTTCGGTGGCCCGTTGGCGGCGTTCTTCGGGAGGTAAGTTGGCATAAACCATCGGCAGCATCACGTTTTCTAACGCCGAAAGCTGGGGCAAGAGATGGAATTGCTGAAATACAAAGCCAAGCTTGCGGTTGCGAATATGAGCCAGGTCAGCATCGCTTAAGGCAGACACATCAACGCCATCAAGGTAGTAGCGTCCTGCACTAGGGCGATCGAGACAACCGATGATGTTCATCATGGTCGATTTGCCAGAACCAGAGGCTCCCATAATTGAGCAATATTCTCCTTGCTCAACAATTAAATTGACACCAGAGAGCGCCCGCACTTCAGTTTCGCCAGCACCATAGGTTTTAGCAATCTCTTCTAACCGAATAATGACCGATGTCGGCATAGTCAACCATCCTTAAGCGCTTCTGAGGGCAACGATCGGGTCGAGTTTGGCAGCTTGACGGGCGGGCACCACTCCAAAGAAAAGGCCAATGCCACCCGAAACTCCCACAGCTAGAGCGATCGCCACGGGAGAGACACCAGCCTTGAGCGGGGTAGCCATCCCAACGACCCAAATGCCGCTGACTCCAATGAAGGTGCCGATCGCGCCACCAAGGGCAGACAAAATGACGGCCTCGATCATAAACTGCACCAAAATATCCTTCTGGGTGGCTCCGATGGCTTTACGTAGCCCAATTTCTTGAGTTCGCTCTCGCACCGATACCAGCATGATATTCATAATGCCGACACCGCCCACAAACAATGAAATGCTCGCGATCGCCGCCAACATGATTGTGAGCGCTCCCGTCACATTCCCGACGACTTGTAGGGCATCTTTTTGAGTCCGCACCGTAAAGTCATTCTCATCGGTTACTTTGTGGCGCAGACGAAGCAGATTTGTGATTTGAAACTGGGCAGCCTCCACGCTTTCGGCATCTTTGGCTGAGGCGACAATAAATGTCAAGTTGATGCCATAGGGAGACGTGCGTCCGACAATCCGGCTCGACATTGTGGTAACGGGGATAAACACAATATCGTCTTGGTTATTGCCCAAGAATGACCCTTTCGCTGCCATCACCCCAATGACTTGAAAACTGACATCCTTGATCCGAACTTGTTTACCGAGGGGGTCTTCGCCACCGAAGAGTTTAGTAGCCGTTTCAGACCCTAAGACTGCTACTTGATTGTTGCGTTCGAGATCGATTGTCGTAAAGAAGCGACCCTTTTCAACCTCAAAATCTCTCACCCTCAAGAAGGCGGGAGTTGTGCCTGTGATGATGACGCTGTCGTTTCTGTTGCGATAGGTGACTAGCTGTTGGGTGTTGATTTGAGGTGCCACTTCTGTGACAGAGGGCACTTGAGTTGCGATCGCCTCAGCATCAGCCAACACCAGGGTTTGAGGGATATCAAAACTGGCACGCTGAGCTTCTTCAGAACCGGGCACGACAAAGACAACATTTGGCCCCAACGACTCAAACTGCTCGGAGGCATAGCGCTGGGCTCCTTGACCAACACCGACCATCGTAATCACCGAGGCACTGCCAATAATGATGCCCAACATGGTCAAACTA
>CBIHQL010000018.1:0-18397 GCA_966211855.1 uncultured bacterium | reverse complement strand
GGTATAGATTTCGCACAGATCGGCCTTGAGTGCAGCTGCCAAGGCTACGGCTGAAGTATCCGAGCCGCCCCGACCCAAGGTGGTAATTTCGAGTTCTTCAGTGCTAGATACCCCTTGGAACCCAGCTACAACGACCACTTGCCCCGCTTGTAAATGCCGCTCTAGCCGCTCGGTTTGAATGTGCAAAATTCGGGCGCGACTATGCTCCGCTTCGGTGACAATGCCCACTTGCGCCCCCGTGAGCGAAATGGCAGGTTGGCCCAACTCTTGAATCGCCATACTGACGAGCGCGATCGAGACTTGCTCGCCTGTTGAGAGCAGCATATCCATTTCGCGACGGCTTGGATGAGCAGAAATTTCGTTGGCTAACTTTACTAAGCCATCGGTGGTCTTGCCCATTGCCGACACCACAACGACCACTGAGTTGCCTGCTTTCACAGTTTCGACAACTCGTTGAGCCACTGCTTGAATACGTTCTACCGAACCAACCGAGGTTCCACCATACTTTTGGACAATCAGCGCCATGACCCTTACCCCCGCAAACCTCCTGCTTCGCTCTGAGCAGTTGCCGCGTCAAATCTGTCAGGGAGCAGGTAGGCACTAAAAAACTAATGAACCTAATAAACTTATCAGACTAGACTGAGAGGAAACAGCCTTTCTTGGACTGAAACTTAGAAGATTTTTACTTGTCTTAGCAAACCGACATCTGCTAAAGGCGTTTTTTAGCACCAGGAACGCGGTATATTCGACCTCAGAAGCAAGAATGACAAGCCCTTGCTGCCACCCGTCACATTCGAGGAGCCTATCGTTGAAGTCGCCGTCCCCCTCAACAAAAATTTTGGTTGTGCTCAATGGGAAGGGAGGCGTTGGTAAGACAACCACTGCAATCAACTTAGCTGCTGCTTTTTCTGCCAATCAACGGGTGCTGTTAGTTGATGCCGATCCACAAGGGTCAGCGAGTTGGTGGGCACAGCGCAGTGAGCAAGGGTTAGGCTTTGACTGGGCGCAAAACACAGAGACGGCTCAATTAGCTGAGTTACGCCAAATTCAAAATTATGACTTGATTGTGGTTGATACGCCCCCTGCCCTAGGATCCGATGCCTGGGCGAGCGTTGTGCCCGATGCCGATTACCTGGTGCTACCCACCCCTCCAGCACCAATGGATTTGGCAGTGTTGATCGAGACGGTGAAAACAGCCGTGATGCCGAGTGGGGTCGCCCATCGAGTACTGCTGACCCGTGTTGACCCACGTAGCTTAGGGGAAGCGTTGGAAGCTCAAAACACTCTTTTAGAATTAGGAATACCAGCGTGCCATGCTTTTATTCGAGCTTACAAGGCACACGAACGAGCCGCTTTAGATGGCGTGCCGATTACTCAATGGCGAGGCAGAAATGCCCGCGAAGCTGAAGCAGACTACCGCCGGGTTGCGGAAGAAATACAACGAGACTGGAGGCAGTGATGACAAAAAAAAGCTTGGGTGACCTGCTGCGAGAGGAGGCGCATAAATCTTTAGAATCAGAAGAAGCTGGAACAACGGAAAGGAGCCAGGAGTTGGTGCAAAAGTCTTCAAATAACTCGAATCAAGCCGCAGAACAAACCATTGATGTGACAGCGACCGCTCGCCCCGTTGCTGCGGATGAGCCCCCCACCTCTACTCCTGAGCCATCTGAG
Organism: uncultured bacterium; assembly: GCA_966211855.1. Lineage (GTDB taxonomy): Bacteria > Cyanobacteriota > Cyanobacteriia > FACHB-46 > FACHB-46 > CBIHQL01. The sequence continues at coordinate 16,726 of CBIHQL010000018.1, read as the reverse complement.
GCAGAAACTTCTGAAGCCAAAAAGCGGGGCTTAAGTCCTAAAACGTCAACCAAGGCGGCGGATCCCAAAGCCACAGAGGCCAAGACTATGAAAAGTTCTTCAAAAACTGATAATACCCAGCCAGAATCTAGCGATCGTACAGCCTTAGAAGCGACGATCGCAGAACTCAAATCTGGTTTAGCAACTGCTCAAAAAACAGAAGCCACCCTACAAGAAAAACTGACTGCTCTACAAACTGAGCTAGATGAGCAAAAATCGTTGGTGCAAAAATTACAAGCTGAGCAAAAGCAATCGCAAAAGCTGAAAGCTGAGTTAGAAGACGCCAAGCAGACTATTTTGAAGTTGACCGAAGCAAGTTCGCAAGCGGCTCAACCAGAACCTGCTAAACCCGAAAAAGCAGCAAAGTCGCCAGCAAAATCATCAGGGCTGCAGTTGGCTAAACAGCCAGAGTCGCAACCTAGAGATTACCGCTCTCACCGAATCTTGCTGTCTGAGCGCATTCCGCAACACTCAATGCACCAGCACTATCCTTCTAAAACTACCTCTGATGCCGATCTAGGCTGGGTTGATTAGACCACTCCGATTTCAACAATTTTTAGAGATCTCAAGGGGCGGGTTTTGCCATTCAATTAACGGTCGGATCAATGATTCAAGACCAAACCCGTCCTACAAACTATGGAAGTGCTGGTCGTTAGGTGCTGGGTGCGATCGCCTTCAAACAACTCCTGATTGGAGAGGTAATTCCAGTGTGAAGTAAGTGAGTTGGGCGCTGCTATCTACTCGAATGCTGCCGCCCAAGTGAGTGACTAATTTTTTGACTAAAGCTAAGCCTAAGCCTGTGCCACCTTGCTTCCAGGGGTCATTGCTAGGAATGCGGTAAAACTTGTCAAAAATTCGTAATTGCTCAGTCGGTGGAATTTCGACACCCGAATTACTCACAATAATTTGCAGGATATCTTCAAGCGCTTGGGCGCGGACGGTGATCACCGAGTCGGGCGGGCTGTGCTTGCAAGCGTTGTTGAGCAGCTCAATCAAAATCCGTTCTAGATGAGCTTGATCGGAGATTAAATTGGGTAGAGTGGGCGACAAAATGAGCTGGAGCGTCTGCTGTATCGATCGCGATCGCTCTTCAAAGGCGGTCATCAGCGCTGATAGCCAAGGCCGCACCTGAATGACCGTTGGCTGTAGTGGTTGTGTGCCCGCATCTAGGCGTTGCAGGTCGAGCAAGTCGTCAATTAAGCTGATTTCTCGCTCACACTCATCCTTCAAGATTTGCAGGTAGCGCTCGGTTTTCTGCGCTCCGGTTTTAACGAGTTGCTGACCCCCATACGTCTCTCGCTCATGCTCGATCGCCACTTCTAGCATTCGGGTTGCCATTTTCATGCTGGCCATCGGGGTGCGCAACTCGTGAGACACCGTACTGAGAAACTCATCTTTGAGGCGATTGAGCCGTTCTAGGGCTTCGACTTGGGCTTGGGCGGCTTGAAACAGACGAGCTTGGCGAATCGCGATCGCGCACTGATTGGCAACTTGCAACGCCAAGCGTACTTCTAGCTCATTAAAAAATAGGTGGGTTGGCTTGAGGAGCCAAAGCTCACCCAAAACCCCGCGATCGTCAAAAATCGGACAGGCTAACATAGCAGCGCGATCGCCTGTGGACGGAACCGTCGTCTCACAAAATTGAGCGTACTGTCCTTGCAAAATTTGTTGGTCAATCCCTGTGAAGTCTTTGGCTTTGAGCACACCGCCACAACTCGAATTGGTAATGCTCACAACCTCATAGCGGTCTTTGATATCCGGTGATTCGCTGTTGTAGAGGGCAGTGCTACAGCAATAAACGCCTAGCGCTGAAGCTAATTCTTCGGTGGCAGTCTGCAAAATTTGCTGCTCATCTAGGCTGTCTCTGACTTTGTCTGTAATGCGCTTCAGGCGTGATTCTAAGTTGAGGGATTGCTGTAGCTGTGAGGTTCGCTCTTCGACCTGGCACTCTAAATCAGCGTTTAAGTGCTGCACCTGCTGATATAGCTCTGATTGCTGAATTGCGATCGCCACTTGAGTGGTTAAGCGTTCTACAAGCTGAATTTCGGAGGGTTGCCAGCGACGAGGAGCCGTGCAGTGGTGGACGAGGAGCAACCCCCACAACTGTTCTCCTTGCAAGATGGGCACAACTAAACTGGCACGGACTTGCAATTGCTGGAAGAGATTAAGTTGGCAATCGGTCAACTCTTCTGCTTGAGCATCTGCGATCGCCTCTACACGGCCTTGGTGAAACTGGTTGATAGCAGGCAACGTAAAACAGAGATCGTGTTGTTTTGCCCTCAGGCTAGACCACTCTGCGCCCACCGATTCCACAACAATAGTACCGCTCTGATCTGGCTCAAACCGATAAATACTGACGCGATCGGTTTGCAGAACTTGCCGCACTTCCAGAACCGTCGTGTTGAGAATATCTTCTAAATTGAGAGACTGACGGATTCGTTGGGAAATAACACCCATCAGCCGTTCCCACTCACGTTGTTGACATAGCTTTTCCATCGCGCGACTAGCCTGCAACAATCGGCGCACCCGTTGACGCAACACAGCCCAATGGATCGGCTTGGTAATGTAGTCTGTCGCTCCTGCTGCAAACGCCTGATCAACCGAATTTTGGTCATCTAGAGACGTAATCATCAACAGTGGGGTGCGATCGCCTCCTGGTAGAGCTTGCAGCTGTTGGCAACAAGTAAAACCATCCATTACTGGCATCAGCGCATCCAGCAACACAATATCAGGATGCAAGCGCTCATACAGTAACAGGCATTCCTCACCGTTCTGGGCTTCTGCCACGCGGTAGCCTTCTGCCTCCATGACTGAGCGCAACAACATCCGTGCTGGCTTGTTGTCATCAACGATCAGAATTAAAGGAGCATCTGGAGATACAGCAGACATGCAGGGTATAGGCAGGCTAGCGTAGGGTTCACTAGAGCAGTGTCGATCGCAATGCAGCAACGCAGGCAAACGCTCCAGCTAGCACCCGATGGCCTACAGCAGACGCAGTGTGCGCTATCCAGCCGTTCACCAAAGTTGAATAGGCGCTGACTCAGGAGCGATTCTACAGTCAGCATGCCCAATCCTGATCACAGCCCAACACTTTCGGGTGATTGACTAGGCTCCAAAATGCTCTACGAGTTGATCACCTACGGTAACGGTGCCGCTGCGGGTGACGGTTGCCAATATGCCAGTTTGCCGGTGTCCCAGTTGGGGTTGCAGCTGAGCGAAAATCGAGCGGTCTGATGCGCCAGTTTCGGGGTTGACATCGATATTGAGGCAGCGGTTAATCGGGGCAGCGATCGCAATTTCAGCCGTACCCACTTCAAACACCTTGCCTACCCAGTCAAGCTCTGACCAAGCCGGAACTCCCGTAAACACTATATTGGGGCGAAAGCGACGCACATCCACAACATAGCCTAGGCGATCGCTGAGGTCGTCAATTGAAGCTTGGTTGATTAAAGAGATATGTACAATTTCGCGGTCGGGGTAGCGGGTCTGGTTCCCATCTCCGACGAGCCGTAAGGGGGCTTTTTCGGGGTGGCGAGCCGTGGCAGTCGGTTCTAAAGCTGCTAGATAACCGCTAAAAAATGCCCCAATGCGATCGCGATCAGTCTCGGTTTGGGTCGAGGCGCTCAGCAACTCAATTCCTTCACGATGAACCGTTAGCTGCTGCGTTTCAGCGTCATAGGCACAGGCTAACCCCGCTAAACCAGGCCAGTCATTCTGCATCGCAAAATTGTTTTTCTTCATCCAAGGAGTCTTGGTAGCGTCACCCTCGGCTTCGGCATCCGCATACATGAGGGCAAAGCCGCGATCGCCCGGAATCCCCTGGCCTGCTTGCAACAACACGCGATCGCTCGGATGCGGTGTTAACCCTTTGATGAAATAGGTAAACAGTTGTGTGACCTGAATATTACTCATGATCCGGTTGAGTCTGTCCCTGAAAAAGTGATAGGGCGATCGCCTATTAATCTGTCGTCACTGCCCCAAATATAAACGCCTGCCAGAGAATTAACCCTAGCAGGCGTTTTGTCAATTAAGCAAAGTGCTTTAGAAAAGACCCAAGGTGAGGGACTTATCAATGGGGAAGGCCGCGCCAATACCCAACCACAGAGTTACAGCGGTGCCAAATAGGAACACAGCAGTGGCAACAGGACGGCGGAAGGGGTTCTGGAACTTGTTCACGTTTTCAATGAAAGGTACCAGCATCAAACCCAGAGGAATCGCAGTTTGCAGTGCAATCCCCAGCAGTTTGTTGGGTACAATCCGTAGAATTTGGAACGCGGGGAACAGATACCACTCGGGCAAAATTTCCAGCGGCGTTGCAAAGGGATTTGCGGGTTCACCGACCAAAGCCGGATCTAGCACAGCCAGACCCACGCAGAGGGCGATCGTCCCCAAGATAACGACCGGGAAGATATAGAGGAGGTCGTTGGGCCAAGCGGGTTCACCATAGTAGTTGTGACCCATGCCTTTGGCAAGCTTGGCACGTAAGACGGGATCACTGAGATCCGGTTTTTTCAGCGTTGCCATGATGTTAAGAGTGCTCTCCTTTTGTCTGAGGTCAGCAGGTCGAGGGTAAAACAGCGACGCAGACCATGAAGCTGATGATATTAATAGCCCAGTATAAGGGCCATTTGCCGATCTGTAGAAGCTGCTAAAGAATGACTTACAAGGGCCCCGAAATACCTTGTTTGCGGATCATCAAGAAGTGCAGCAACATGAAGACTGCAATCAACCAAGGCAGCACAAAGGTGTGCAAGCTGTAGAAACGAGTCAGAGTGGCTTGACCCACACTTTGACCGCCCCGCAACAGTTCAACCATAGAAGAACCGACAATGGGGATGGCTTCGGGTACGCCAGATACGATCTTGACCGCCCAGTAGCCTACTTGGTCCCAAGGCAGAGAGTAGCCAGTTACACCAAAAGAAACGGTGATGACTGCCATGACGACGCCGGTCACCCAGGTCAACTCACGAGGCTTCTTGAAACCACCGGTGAGGTAAACGCGGAAAACGTGCAGGATCATCATCAGCACCATCATGCTGGCAGACCAGCGGTGGATGGAGCGAATGAGCCAACCAAAGTTCACGTCGTTCATGATGTACTGGACTGATGTGAAGGCCTCAGCCACAGTGGGTCTGTAGTAGAACGTCATGGCAAATCCAGTTGCGAACTGGATCAAGAAGCAAGTCAGGGTAATCCCACCCAGACAGTAGAAGATGTTGACGTGGGGAGGTACGTATTTGCTGGTGACGTCATCGGCAAGCGCTTGAATTTCAAGACGCTCCTCAAACCAGTCGTACACTTTTGCCATAGAGCAAGAGTTCCTAAAGATGTATTGCTGTTTTTGACACTTCTAGTCTCTCAAAAGAGAGGGCGTCTTGGAGAGGCTGCGTCGAGAAACTGCTTTTCCTAATAAAGTCAAAGAGACCCCAGCCATGCACTGATTGCTCAAAGTATGGCTCATCTTATTGCAGAGTATGGGTCGTCAAGCTTGATTTGGATGGACAGACTCAGCGGAAGCCTACAAAAAATGTAACATAGACCAGAAGGCGATTTCACTTTCAGATAGGCCCAAACGAGCGAGTTAGAAATCGAGTTGCTGATCACCTGCTCTGATCCTAGCGCTGAATAGTGAAGCTTAGCAGGCTCTACCATGCCTCTAATTAAGGTTAGCGATAACCGCATGGTCTAGCGGCAATCAGTGATGTCAACGGTACGCTAACTGGTCAGTAACTGAGAGTCACGTTAAGATCTATAACCATGCAAAAGTGGATTGTTCGGGTTGGATTACTGCTGATATTGCCGATCGCGATCGCCTTGAGCTTGGCGTTCCCGGCTCAGGCATTGACCGAAGACCAGCGTCTAGTTAACGAAGCGTGGCGCATTGTCAATCGTTCATACGTTGATGAAACCTTTAATCATCAAGATTGGCGGCAGGTACGGCAACGCATTTTAAGCCGTCCATTGGCTGATCGAGACGCGGCTTATACAGCGATTCAGCAGATGTTGGCTAGCCTGAATGACCCCTTTACTCGCCTGCTCAAGCCTGAGCAATACCGGAGTTTACAAACCAACACATCAGGTGAATTGACAGGGGTCGGGTTACAGATTGCTGCTGATCCTGAGACTGGAGATTTACGGGTGATTGCCCCGATTGAAAGTTCTCCGGCTGACCAAGCAGGCATTCGCCCTTACGATCGCATTTTGCAGATTGATGGGGTAGCAACTAAGCAATTGACACTCGACGAAGCCGCTGAACGGATGCGGGGGCCTGTGGGTAGCCAAGTCACCTTAACGATCGCCCGTGACGATCAGGCCACTCAAGATATTCAACTCACCCGCGATCGCATTGAATTAAACCCGGTTGTGGCTGAGCTGCAAACCACACCTGACAAGACCAAGGTGGGCTATATCCGGCTGAATCAATTTAATGCAAATGCCACTGCAGAGCTGACTAGAGCCGTCAAGAAATTGGATCGTCAAGGAGCCACCGCTTATGTTCTGGATCTACGCAATAATCCAGGCGGGTTACTTCAGGCTGGGGTAGAAATTGCCCGTCTCTGGCTCGATTCTGGCACCATCGTCTATACCGTCAATCGCCAAGGCATTCAAGATAGCTTTGAAGCTGGTGGGGCTGCTCTGACTAATGCTCCGCTTGCTGTTTTGGTCAACCAAGGTACTGCCAGTGCCAGCGAGATTTTAGCGGGTGCCTTGCAAGATAACGGTCGCGCCCAACTGGTGGGTGAAAAAACCTTTGGCAAAGGCTTGATCCAATCTTTGTTTGAGTTGTCAGATGGGTCAGGTTTGGCTGTGACCGTTGCCAGGTACGAGACTCCCAACCACCACGATATTAATCAACTAGGCATTGTGCCCGATCGCGTCGTTGCTCTAGAGCCAATTACTCGTGAGGAGATTGCGACCCCTAAAGATCAGCAATATCAAGCGGCGATCGAGCTATTAACTCAGCATTCTGTGATTGCAGGTGCATCCTAACGCCAGCCGTACCTATCACGATCCACTCCACGGGGCGATCGCACTCGATAGCAGCGACCCCACCGAAGCACTGCTGATTCGCTTAATTGATACCCCAGCTTTTCAACGGTTGCGGCGAATTCGGCAGCTTGGCCCTGCGAGTCTAACCTTTCACGGGGCAGAAGGCTCACGGTTTACTCACTCATTGGGAGTGATGGCGATCGCGCGACGAGTCTTTGATCGCATTGCTAAGGGCTATCCACAGTTGCAGCCGCATCGTCCCGTGGTGCTGTGTGCGGCGTTACTGCATGACATTGGGCACGGGCCATTTAGCCACACCAGCGAAGAAATTTTTGGCAATCATCACGAGCTATGGACGCGGCGGATTCTCTACGAGTCAGACCCGATTCGCCAGTTGTTGGATGCCTTTGACCCAAAACTGGTGCACCATTTAGCGCAGGTTTATCAAAAAAAATATCCGCTGCCGTTTGTTTGGCAGTTAGTATCGAGCCAACTCGATTGCGATCGCCTCGACTATTTGATGCGCGATAGCTATTTCACTGGAGCATCTTACGGCAAGTTAGATCTCGATCGGATCGTGATGGCGTTGAATTATGACCCTGTGAGTCAGCAGCTAGTGGTAGCTCATAAAAGCATGACCGCGATCGAGCACTATTTGATCGTGCGCTACTTTATGTATGCCCAGGTTTACAATCACCCCAAAAATATTGCGGCAACTTGGGTGTTAGAACAAGCATTTATTCGAGCCAGACAACTCTTAGCACTAGGTCATTTAACAGCTGACGAAACCGTTACGGCTTGGCTGATGGCAGCTAACGCAGAGGATGGTTCTGCTTTTGGTAAAAGTTTTCCTTTGCTCGCTTACCTGGCAGCGGATGATGGCGTATTTATTTATCATTTGCAGCGCTGGCAACATAGCTCTGACAAAACTCTGGCTGATTTGTGTCGGCGCTATCTAGACAGAGATTTACTGAAAGCGGTGGATGTTAGCGGGTTGAGTAATGTTGAGCAAAATCAGCTTTATCAACAAGCATGTATGTGGGTTGACCAAAGCCATTTGCAATCTACCTATTATGTAGGCTTCCGTGTCTCACTCAGTCGTGGTTACACGCTATACCAGCGAGGCATCAACTTGCAGACAGCGACAGGCTTGCAAGAGATTAGTGAGCTATCACCCTTGGTACAAACACTGATCCAACCATTTCAGCGCATTTGGTTACTTTATCCGCGTGAGATCGAGTCGTTGCTGAAGCGATCGCGCCATTTAGCTCAATCAAATTGATCATTCTGACCATTGCAGTCGTTGCATTTTAGGGGTATCGGGGAACACTGAAGCCATCGCCGAGGATCAATGCCGCGTTTGTCGGTTGATTTTCTTTCAGCTCAACGTTTTTAAGCACGGCCATGGTTGTATTTCCAATGCATCAATCCTATGGGCTTAGGCATTCTTCTTGTGTAACCTTGGCTACTTCGGTATTGGATTTTTTACATACTCTGTCTGACTTACGACTGCTCGTGGTCAGTTCTCGCCATCCAGATTTAACACTCAACCAATTTTGTCCAGAGTTAGTTTCTACATCCGTCCTCACCGACTCTGAAACGAAGGCTTATAGCTACTGCAAGCTGAAAGTTTCTCAAGCATTGGCAGCGCAAGCACGAGGGGTCGAGCCCACTAACAGCATTACAACCTATAGTCTTAGCCCTTGGCTATCTTGGGGGCTAGAGTTGCAAGATTTACCTGTAGACAGCCCTATCCAGCGCAGTGTACAGCACCCCCGGATGTTTATTTTGGGAGTCAGCGATCGCTTTCAGGTGTTGTTGCAGATAGGGAGCCGTCTAGAGGCAAGCGTTGATGATGCCAGTCGTGAGGCCGCTTACGCAATTGATTTGCTGTATGACGCTACCCAGATTTTGACGATTTGCCGAGCCCTGCACGCTGATCTCTTAGAAACATCAGCCATGGCGGGAGCATTTGCTGAGGCGATCGCCGGGTGGCCTGCCCAAGCAAACTGTGCCACGTTGCAAAGCCAGTTAACCCTAAAGATGTTGAGCCTGCTCGATAGTCGGTCAGCATCCGAGGCATCCCATCATCCGCCTGTATCTTCAAGCCCAGGATTGATCACACCGAGATGGCTAGGGGCAACCAAAACATCGACCTTGTATCAACAATCTCATTGGTTACAGCAAGAGAAGTTGTTGCATGAGCTACTCCATATCAGCAGTGTCTCCCCCGACCCACAGACCATATTGCGACGGGCCGCAGAGGTTATTCGCAGCATTTTTGGAGCCAGTCGTGGTTTAATCGCTTTTTATAGCCCCAGAGACAAGCGGGTCATTTGGGGAGCGATCGCCCGTGCCCCTGAACTTTTACCATGGGATCGTCACACTCACTATCCAACCTGGAGCACTGTAGAACGCTTAATTCGCAAGCATCACCAGTTAAGTACCTGGGTGTCAGATGAGTTTCCTTTATTGACGGAGCAAACCAAGTCGGCTGGCCCTTATCTTGCACGCGCCGCTCTTTCGAGTTGGACGCAATCTCACCCCAAACATGCCGACAAATGGGTAGGCGGCTTTTTGTGCATCGAGCAATGGGATCGCGATCGCCTTTGGCAGTCTGAAGAAATGTATTTGCTGCACATGGTGATTCATCAGATTGAGCAGATTCTTTACCAGGCATTGCTCTACCAACAAGCAGAAGAACGGGTGCAACGAGCCGCTCTGCTGAACCGTCTAGTAGCTCAGATTCGTGCGTCTCTAGAGCTATCTCATATTTTTGCCACAGTGACGATGGAGCTAGGACAATTAGTCGTTGTTGATTGTTGCAGCATTTTTCAAGCGCTACCGACTGAGACTGAGTGGCGAGTCCAGGCAGAGTATCGCTTGCACCTAGAAGCATCTTCAGGCGAAGGTGTGAGTCTTCTGCATCCTGCAAGCCCCTATACGTCTCAGCTACGCAGTTTACAGACGGTGCAGATTAGTGATACTCGTCACCTCAATACTGCCACAGCTCAGCCAACAGCACCGGGCGCTTTACTGATTGTGCCAATTCACTATCACCAAAAACTCTGGGGCTGCATCGCCTTCCGTCAAGACCACTATCCACGCTATTGGCATGAATCAGAAGTCGAGTTGCTCACCGCAGTTGCCGATCAATTAGCGATCGCGATTCATCAAGCAACGCTCTACCAGCAAATTCAGCAGCACAACCAAACCCTAGAAGCCCAGGTTGCCCAACGCACTGCCGAGTTAGAGCGATTTTTTGACACCTTGCCCGACTACATTTTTGTGATCGATCGCCAATGCATGACCCTCACCTTTTGCAATCATGCCTTTGCCAAATCGATTGGGTATAGCGATCGCCAACAAGTACAAGGTCGTGCGATCGCTGACTGTTTCCCCACCAGCCTTGCTGACTCCTTCGCCAAACAAAACTTTAAAGTGTTTGAGTCAGGGCAGACCCTGCATGAGCAAGAGACCATTCCATTTCCCGATGGCATTCGCTACCTCGATACCTTCAGAGTGCCCATGAAGCAACCTGATGGTGAAGTCTATAGCTTGCTTGGCACCTCTCGTGACATTACTGAATTGATCGAAACTCGACAAGCCCTCTCCGAACGGACAGAACAGTTGCAAGATGCCCTCGCTGTAGCTCATAAAGCGAGCCGAGCCAAGAGCGAGTTTTTAGCCACCATGAGCCACGAACTGCGCACTCCACTCACATCCGTGATTGGCATGTCATCAGCGCTGCTTAATCTGTTATTTGGCCCCTTGACTACCAAACAATCTGAATACTTGCATATTATTCACAGCAGTGGTGCTCACTTACTGCAACTAATTAATGACATCTTAGATTTATCCAAAATTGAAGCAGGCAAAGCATCATTACAAATCAGCGAATTTTCTTTACGGGAAACAGCACAACAAAGTTTAGCGTTGTTCCAGGAAAAAGCTCAGTCCCAGAAACTCACTCTCACTGCTGATCTAGAAGGCTTACAGAAGCATGATTTGTTTAGAGGTGATCAGCGACGGGTCAAGCAAATTTTGCTAAATCTGCTGTCTAATGCTGTGAAATTCACACCCGCTGGAGGTCACATTTGGTTGCGAGTAGGCTGCGATGGCAACATGGCTAGGATCGAAGTTGAAGATACTGGCATTGGCATTGCCGATGATCAGCACAATTTAGTCTTTGAAGCTTTCCAGCAGATTGACAGTGCGCTCAACCGTCGCCATGAAGGTACGGGTTTAGGCTTAGCTTTAACACGACAGCTCGTTGAAATGCACAACGGCAGTATTCAATTTCAGTCAAAATTGGGCGTAGGTACGACATTCACAATTTATTTGCAAACGCAGCATTCCCAAGAATTTTGACTCGTAGACACCAATCAAGACGAGTAGGGCAGGTCACTACGCTCATAGCGGCGGCGATATAGCAGCTCTAATTGTCCACCGTACTCTTGAATTAAGGCGATCTGTCGGCGGTACAGCCCTCGAAAGGTATTGGCGAACAGCAGCGTAAAAATTGCCACAACTAAGCCTGATGCAGTCGAGATCAAGGCCTCACTAATACCAGCGGTAACACCAACAGTGTTATTACCACCCACATCGCCAATACGCAGTGAGGCAAAGGAAGCAATCAAGCCCAAGATTGTCCCTAGCAGCCCTAATAGCGGTGACAAGCTAATGATGGTTTCAAATACGGTGTTGAACCGCTTTAACAGTGGCATCTCTGCTTGTGCGGCACTTTCTAAAGCTAAGCGAAATTCTTCTGGCTTGGGTCGCTCTAGCTCTAAAGCCGCTAGAAAGATTCGGGCTAAGGGTAAATCGGTGTGACGCTCTAAGCTTTGAAACGCAGCTTGCGGGTCGCGCTTGTAAAGATTGAGTGCATCTCGTACAACCCGCTCTTGGCGTCGAGTGATGCGCCACCAAAAAATCACCCGCTCCAAAATAAGAGCCACTGCTAGGAGTGAAAAGCCTAACAGTGGCCACATGACGACCCCGCCTAGCAAAAACAAATTGATAAAGGGCATGGTCTCTAGGAAAGAAGTAAATCCACAAGAAACTGGTGCTTCTTAGCTTATCAGCTTAGGCCGGGGTTCCTGGAAACCGTTCGATCTGAGCGTAGCCACTGAACACTAATTTCTGCCCTTGAGTTTCTAGGCGGTTGATACGCATGATCACGCCATCTAAATCGAAGCGATCGAGGTCAACCATGTCATTGAGAATTTGGCTGAAAGCGGTTGTTAGGGTTTGGGAAAGGCTTTGCAGCGCCTCAGGTACTTGATCGGCCTCAAATTGGGGATTTTGGAAGGCAATCCGGCGGCGACGCTCCACATTCAAGGTGGCTGTGAAGCTGATCGGTACAGCCTCACAGTTGGGCAAGTCTGTTTTGGCAAAAATGCGAACGCGATTGTTGGGTAAAAGGTGCAGTTGCACGTCGCGGAATGAGACTGGTTCGCCCCCAGACAAGTCAGTGAGAGGCGCTAAGGTCAGGTTTTGCAGGCGTTTTTGTACCAATTCGGCCTTGAAAGCATCGTTGATGCCCGATTCAGACAAGATGACTTGGGCAACCGCTTGGGTCGGTTGTTTGAGACGGATACGACCGCTTAATACGGAGCTAAAATCTAGCGAAACGGCATCGGTTTCAAATGACATTTCTTCGACTTGGAAGTCTTTGCGAATAACCAAGCCACGACCATTCATCTTAAAGCTGTCAATGCTGCCCTGAAGGAGTTTGCTAGAGGGGAAGCATCGCACAGCAACCTCCACTGACTCACTCTGAGTAAACAGATGGCGGATGCATTGGCTAGCGGCTTTGTTAAGCATTTGCTCACCAAAGTCGGTGCCAGAAGGATTTGTTAGACCAGGAAAGCCGCCGAACATGCAGTTTCTCAATTTGGAACAGCTCTTCCACCTTTTGTAACAAAAGATGAAGCAGTCAGCAATCAACCAAACAGGGCATTGTTGGTTGGCAACGGTGGGAGGAGGCGATCGCACTTCTACAAAACTTCACAAATCTCAAGCTATCAACCGCTTGTCTGACCTAGCTTTGCAACGATCGCTTAGTTGTTTCTTGGTTAATCAATTTAGTTTTGATTCATAGGCTTAGCTTATCAACTTCCTCTAACATTTCAATTGATCTGAATTTTGATTCAAGCTTTGGCGATCGCTTTAGAGGATGCTTTCAAGGCGATGAGCGAGCCGATTAATCGACATCCATAGATCGCTGGGAGGTAAAGTTGGCACTGTGGAGGCAAAAACATAATAGATCTCACCCGCTTCACTGACCTCAAAGGTGGCAGAAAACTCTTTAGCCCATCCATCCAAGTAACGCCGAGCGATCGCAGGCTCCAGTCGGGTCGCAGTCGAAAAATCGAGTAGAGACAACCGGCCTTGATTGGTTTGCAGGAGTTGGAAGAAGCGATCGCGCATGGCTTGACGCTCGGCTCGCAGCGCTAGATATAAAAAACAACCGCCCAAGGAAGCAGGGCCGAGACCAAATAATACTAGCAACACGGATAGTAAGGCTAAGACGCCCCCCGTCACCTGACCGATGAGAATTCCTAGCAAAATTGCGATCGAAATGGTGCCGCCACTGAATAAAAAGACAGCCCCTAAAACTTTGCCAGCCACGCTTAAAAATCGATTCATACTCGCCCACCTGCTTAACGTTGGCCTGTTGCTTACTCACGATTGATCCATCTTCAGCCTAGCTTGTTTAGCTCGGAGTCTGCTGGGGGGAGAACCGAGATCAAACGGACGGTTGAGAGTTGAGGTAGGTGCGATCGCTGAGCTTATCTTTGTATTAAGAATCACTGCAATCTGTTGAGCCGTGTTTTCGCTCAGGGCAGTCTAAAAGATGAAGCACTATTGTGTCATCTAGTTCAGCGCTTAGACTCAAATGCACACTCTCAATCACGCCATCGAAAAGCATGTTTTGGAAGCGGATGGTCGCTACCTCAACACACGAGAATTGCAGCCTTTAGAACAATATCTGCAAAGCTATACGACTCGCCTAGAAACCTATCAGCAACTTCGTGACCAAAGCGAAAAGTTGACTTTGCAAGCATTACGCAAATTAGCTCAAGCCTACCCAGAGATCATTCAACAGCATGGTCAACGCTGCAAATATGACATGAGCGAAGTGCTGCGCTATATGGCGGTGGCAATTTTGCGGGATGACGAAGTCTTCTTTAAAGAGCAGATGATGTCTTGGCTAGATACGATTTTGCTGGCTCACCGTAAAACCAATCAATGTGCGATCGCTTACCGTGCCCTGCAAGACGCGATCAGCAGCAGTCTTTCTCCAGCTAGTAATAGTTTGGTACGCCCCTACCTCGATATCGTGATTCTCGCCCTCCAGTCTCACGCTTAATTGCAACAGCTTTCCTAACCGCTTGTGCCCGATTCAGGTATGCCACTAATACCTTCCCGGGAGATTTTTTGTATGAACAGCTTCAAGCCAATTACGGTTAATCGTAAGTCTTCACTCGAAGACCGCCAATTTGCATTGACGCAGATTTATCGGCAGGTATTAGAGCGGCAACCTTATGCTTACGAGCGGCGCAGTCTTGCTCAAGCCGAAAAAGACTTCCTCAAAGACAAAATTGGAGTTCGGCGTTTTCTCAGAGAACTAGGACACTCAGAAGTTTTTCTAGAGATGTTTTATCACCATTCTTCTAACTTGAAGTTTTTGGAGTGGTGCTTCAAAAAATTTATGGGTCGCGCCCCTGTCGATCAAGAAGAAGTTCGCGTTTACTGCGACATTTTGATGAAGGAAGGGGTGTCAAAAGTAGTGACTGCCATTCTCGACTCTGAAGAATATCGCAAGGTGTTTGGTTGCTTTACGGTGCCTTACCCTCGTGAACAAAAATATTACGTGTCACCAAAAGCTTATTTAGAGTCTTATATTCTGAATCACGAGCATTACGGGCAACGCGGTTGGATAGTGCCGACGCTTTACTGGCACCAGTTAGGGCTCAACTGTGACGCGGGTGTGTGCCATCCAGAAGCCCATGAAATTTTGGATGCTCCCGAAGCCCGTAGTAACCAGCCATTCGATGATTCATTTTTAGATTTACTGCAACTCTTTGACCCCGCTGAGGCTGCACAAGCAAACCTGCGCCAAGCCATCCGGTAATCGAAGTCATCAAGGGTGAGCGATCGCCCTTTTAACTTTCTCAGCCTTTAGCAATCAAGGCTCACTATCAAATAAATTCAACGGTAAATGTCCATACAGGTCATTAATGCCATCGTTGCTGGCTGACTGGCACGAGACTAATACCCCTCGATGCTGACCTAGATAACTTTCGGCGTAGCACAAGCCTGTTTTGGGATTGAATTTGATGTAAGCCGAGCCTTCAATCGGGTTTACCTGGAAGCTTTCGGGTGGATATCCTAATGCCTGCGTGTAGCTCTCTAAGGCGGCTAACCCCTGCGAGACAGAATCTGCGCAAATGCCAAAAATTTGATAGTCTGAGCAGCTCGCGACTAAAGACAAGGCTTGGCGTACCACAGCAGGTGCAGGAGGGGCCTCAGCAGAGCCGCTGTCAATGCAGGTAAAGACTTTGAGGATCGCTTGGGCTTCAGAAACGGTTAGCTCGGTTTTAGAGTGCATAGGATGCTGGGGCCGTCAGAAAGAGTCGCTTTTTAGATTACCCTAGCGATCGCCCAAGAAGCTGCACACATCGCTCGGCAGTTTCGGCTGGGGATGCGAGTAGGCGATCGCTCATCCAGCTTTCCAGTCTTGGCGTACTGCCTAACGATTGCACTTGCATGACTTGAATGGTGTCGTCCTGAACCAAAAGCCATTGCGGTAATTGTGGCCCACCATAAGCTTTGATTGCGGCAACCTGAAGCTGAAAAAAGCCAGGTGTGAAATGCGGGTTGAGAGCGCCATCATATTCAAATTTGCTCAACATCAATTGCCAAGAGCAAATGCGATCGCGATCGATAGGTGGCGCATCGGGTAGAGTTTTGGCGCGAAAAACGGGGGTCAACTGGCTAAAAGGAATCTGAATATCCAACCAGGTATCCGGTTGAGTATCAAAGGCGTAAGAGTAAGCAGTGCCATCCCATTTTGCCTCGGTGCGCAGCAAAAACTTGTAGCGGTTGCCGTCTCCTTTAAGGCGCAGTTGCACCCCTTCATAGTCTGCTAAAGGAATTGCTGGTTCCAGATTGCGCGTCCGTACCGAGGCAAACCCGCCAGAGTTAGCGGTAGAAACATTCCCGGTAAATAGTGCGCCCGTTTCGGTGAGCCGGATTTCACTTTGACTCACCCCACCCATCACCACATCATCCACAGCTCCCCAAGTTTCTGATAACTGCGTGGAAGGTCGGCAAAAGTCAAAGATGATTTTCCCGCTGGGTGCGTTCAAAGCGGGGGCGATCGCAGGCAAGAGAGTCTCTACTGTGAAGTTGGGTGAGGCAGCTAAGAGTTCAACCCAAACTACTGCATCTAGATAGCCGAGTGAAGCTAGATTTAGCGATGTAGGAGCACCCGCAATTAGAGCAACTTCTGGCCCCAACTGAGCCTGTGCTGTTTCAAGATCAGACACGAGCGATCGCACTTGATAACCTTGAGCCACTAAACGCTGAACAATCTGCTGCCCAAGTTCGCTAGTTGCCCCGACCACTAAAATAACTCTGTTGTGGTGTGTCGCCATACCCTGACCTCCTGAATGTTGGGTTTGCCCCT
>CBIHQL010000017.1:0-18450 GCA_966211855.1 uncultured bacterium | reverse complement strand
CATGTTGTTGCACCCACCACACCATCTACTCTTAGGTTATTGGCTCTTTGAAATCGCTGAACTGCATCTGCTGTGGCAGAGCCAAAGTCACCATCAATCTCGCCACGATAGTAGCCTTGGCTTTTGAGGCGTCTTTGTAAATCTGAAACTGCCGAACCGCGATCGCCGTAAGCCAAAGTGGGACGAGTTGGCGGTGCATAAGCTATTGCCTGACCCGCAAAGCTTCGATTAGGAGGGGCAGGGGAATTGTATAGCGATGCCGGAGAGCTATAAGAGGTAGCTGTCGTCGCACCGGATAAATTACAACCTAGGGCTGCCGCTGTTTGACTACCCACGACACCATCGTCATCCAACCCTTGATCTCGCTGAAATTGCTTAACCGCAGCTTCCGTTTTATCACTAAAGTTTCCGAAGGTACTGGTGTCTAAGTATCCCCTGTCTACTAAGCATTGTTGCAGTGCTACCACTTCCGCCCCCGCATCCCCGTATCGAAGCGTCTGGGCATAAACTTGAGCCGCGATCGCTAAAATCGTTAGATTTGTGGTGATTGCCAACAGCCGCAACCAAAACCTGGTCGAGCGCCAGTTTCTACCCAGACTGTTCCAGTAAGCGCAACTCGCTTGTAGAGGAACACTTAGATCCGCAAAAGCACTATTTGAATCTGCTTCTACAGAGACGGCAAGATGCAGGTAGGCAAGACTTTCCATGAGATTCTTAGAAATAAGCTAGTAGCAATCGATTTTGTAATTTACTTAAAAATACGCAAACCGATTTGCCGATATCTTATGCGATCTCAAGGGTTTTGTTTCAGTGAACTTACAGTTAATTTACGGCTGGTCTCAGCCCTAGTTGGTACGCTCGGTGTTGCCAGCTTTCACCCACCCTTCGCGATCGCTGTTTTCTACGCGCACCTTCTGCCAAACTTTGTCAGCACTTTCTTCTAAAACGATCACTCGACTGTTGTACTCAATGCCCCCAATTTGGCTGGCATCCCGACTTGGCCCATCCCGCAAAATCAAACCGATGGGTTGCACAACGCGAGCCATATAGGTACCAGGTGCTAAATCAGGGCTAGAAGAATCTGATGCTGCTTGGGTTTGAGCGCTAGCAGTCTTAGCTGGAGCTGTATTTTTAGCAGCCGCTGGTTTGGCAGGCTTGTCGTTAGCAAAGGTGGGTCGAGGTGGAGGAGCCATGAGTTTGGTAGCCACATAGCGTGTAGCCAAAACCCCACCCGCTCCGAGCAAGGCGATCGCAATCGCAAAGCCGACAATAAATTTGACCAGATTTATTAAGCCAGACCACTTCATGGCAAGCACCAAATCAGACTGCTGTTATACCTGTCGGTTGAACCTGAGCTTGCCTTTGCCAACAATCTCCAACTCAGGCTTTACCCATAACCAATAGTAGAGTAGCTCACTTCCTGTCAGACGTAATACTTTTGTCGCAGGTTCTAGTCGGGTGCTTGCAGCGATCGCGAGACTCGCCCCCCTAAGCCAGCATGACGAGAGGCTAATCGCGCTTTACCCGCAGCCGCCCAATCTTGCAGGAATTGAATTTGCTCACGAGCGGTCTGAGCTAATGGCACCATTTGACTGGCTGCTTCTAAAATATCGTCAGTGGTAAAGTCGCGATTTTGGCTAAAACCGATGTGCATCGCCTCGATAATTGTCTGCTCAATCTCAGCCCCCGAAAAATCAGGTGTTTCGTAGGCTAGGCGATCGAGGTCATAACTTTTGAGATTGTGAGGCCGCAACCGAGCTAGATGCACCGAGAAAATCGCCCGACGTTCTTCTTGGCTGGGCAACCCCACAAAGAAAATCTCATCGAAGCGACCTTTCCGGAGCATTTCTGGTGGGAGAGACTGCACATTATTCGCGGTAGCAACGACAAACACGGGTGAGGTTTTCTCAGCAAGCCACGTAATAAAGGTGCCGAAAACCCGGCTGGTTGTCCCTGCGTCACCCCTACCGTCGACACCAGCAAAGGCTTTGTCAATTTCATCAATCCACAGCACGCAAGGCGCTAGAGCTTCTGAGAGTTGGATCATCTGTCGAGTTCGAGACTCTGATTCACCCACTAGACCCGCAAACAACCGACCCACGTCTAAGCGGAGGAGGGGCAAATGCCAATGATGGGCGATCGCCTTAGCGGTTAAGGATTTACCAGTGCCTTGAATGCCAACCAGCAACATGCCACGGGGATGAGGTAGACCATACTGCCGCGCACGCTCTGAAAACGCACCCCCCCGACGGAGTAACCAGTCTTTGAGATTATCTAGACCCCCAATGTCTGCGATCGTCTCTGTGGCTGGGTAGAAGTCAAGAATTTGAGTTTGGCGAATCGTTTGGCGTTTTTCTTCTAAAATCAGCTCGATGTCATCGGCTTTGAGTTCACCATGAGTCACGATCGCTCGTGCCAAAACTCGGCGAATGCGCTCAATTGATAGCCCCTGACAAGAACGCACCAGGTCATCTAAGGCTCGGCTTTCTAACGCATGTCCTGTCGCTACCAACAGTCGCTCTACTTCTTCGTGAATTTCATCTTGTCGAGGCAGCGGAAACTCTAAAACTGTAATTACTTCGCTCAACTCATCTGGAATTGAAATTTGCGCTGAAATCAGCACCACATTTTTGGGTTGAGACTTCAGCAATCGCGATAAATTGCGCAGTTTACGCGACACAGCAACATCTTCAATAAATCGCTGAAAGTCGCGCAAGACGAAAATAGCCGGAGCTGTAGCGGGTAGTTTTTCAATAAATTCTAGAGCTTGAAGAGGGTTGCGACGACCAAATCCAGTGTCGTTGGGGTTGCCTTGATAGCCGTCTACAAAGTCCCAAATATAGACCGCCCGACCACCCTGACGTTTAGCAGACTGTGCGATCGTCGCTTCGACTCGCTCTTCTTCCCGGGTTGGAATGTAGATCAAGGGGTAACGGGCTCGTAGCAGCAAGTCGAACTCTTGACTAAAGTTCATAAAGACTGGCAGCACTCCAATTCAGGGTGATCTCAACTCGGTCTTATTAGGACGGCAATTGCTTCCGCAACGCTTCTAAGGCAGCCCAGCGTCGGTCAGTGCCGCCATTGAGCACCGAGTCAGATAACTCAATTCCTGCACAAGCTTGATCGCAAATTTGACGTTGGGGAATTGCCAAGCATAGCTGCTCATACAACCATTGACCCACATCAAAATAGCCTTGAGGCGATAATGCTTCGACTAACTCTTCGAGCATGACTTCTCGATCTAAAATCACTGACTCGGTGGCATCCGCAGTTTCATCGAGCCAGATGAGTTCGTCGGTATCAAGCACTAAGCGGTGGTTATAGTTTTGTAAACAACGGTGGCAAGACAGCGTCACAATCGTCTCTGCCTGCACCTTCACTTCCAAGTAATTCCCCTTGTGGGCAACCTGCAAGCGCCCCTGCACAGGAGTCAAAGTTTCGAGTTCGGGCAAAAATTCTTTAAACTCAAGCACCTCGGTTTGTTGAGGAGCACGAGCCAACTGAGGAATAAAAATTTTGTCCATACGCTTACCCTGCAACTCGACAAAAATCTAGAGATGCCTTTAATACCCTAGCAATTCCTAGCTGGCCCTAGCTGAATCAAGGCTCGTTATTCTGCTTGAGGGGTTCCTACGGGGCGAACAACTAAGCGGCGATCGGGTTCTCGCCCCCGGCTATAAGTTTCAAGGTCAGCGTGAGGCTTCAACAGCGTATGAACTTGCCGTCGTTCAGCAGAGGATAGCGATTTCAGCTCTACCTCTTGGCCTGTTTGACGCACCTGATCTGCTGCTTGCTCAGCCATTGCTTGCAACTCGGCTTGACGACGAGCCCGATACCCAGCCAACTCGATTGTGTAGGCTCTTTGCTGTTCTGGCTCTTGGCCCAAGTTAAGCGTTGTATTTGCCAAATATTGCATGGCATCTAAAACGTTGCCGTGAGCCCCTGTGAGGCCGTGAATTTGTTCGGGGGTTAACGTTGACTCGTTGATGGTTAACCAACAACTGGGTCGCTCCACGATGCCTTCTTCTTCAGAGTGGTGCTCAGCGATCGCATCTACAGGCAGTTCGCCCGTCACCGTTGCTGTCACACCCATTAAGCTCAGAAGCTCTTGAAGCCATTGCTGACCTTGTTCCATGAAACCTGTTCCCTACAAAGACAGAAGAGTCTGGTCAATCGAGAGATTTAGGCTTTTTTCTTAGCCCGTCCTGGCTCAAATGGCAGGGCATCTCGATCTGCTGCACCAGATGCACCTCCCGATGCCCGCTGCTCTGCATCCACAATCTTTTGCAGATTTTCAGGTAGAGGCTCGCGAGACAGAATGAAGGTTTGCAGGGTTTGGAAGATGTTAGCAATCAGCATGTACATCAGCACCCCGGCAGGCAGTGGGAAGAACAGGAACATCCCCGAGAACAGGATGGGCGTGATCTTGTTGACTGTTTCTTGCTGAGGATTCGAATTGGGGCCTTGACCGGAGAGCAACTGGTTAATATACAAGCTGATTCCGAAGAAGATCACCATCCCTACGATGTCCCAGTGGATAGCGCCGTCTTCATCAAACGCACCGACACGACCGAGGGCATCGATAAACAAGAAGCCTTTATTCGCTGCTAGACCGGGGACTACACCTTGAATGGTGACATCACCAGGCTGAAGGGCTTCAATGTTACCATTATCGTCAATCCGAACCAGATTTTCGCCCTTGGTGACTTTCCATTGGGGGGCAATCTGAGTCTCAGGATGTTCGTTCAGCAGAGTGCTGAGTGATTTGCCTTCTACGGTTTGAAATTCAATCTTGGTTTTCTCGCCGACCGCTAAACGGTTACCAGATGGCAAAAGCGCCACGACTGGAGCATGAACCTTGTCGGCAACGAAAATATTTTGTGGATTGGTGGCAAATGCTTGGGGTTGAACTTGAGTAATCTGTTCTTGCGGGAAGATCTGCAAGTTCAGGTTGTAGTTTACGTCTGAGAACGGTGAGCCTCGCAGAGTTGCAAACAGGGCGAACAGGACAGGCATTTGCAAAAGAACTGGAAAACACCCAGCTAAGGGGTTGCCAAACTCTTTGTAAACTTTGCTCATTTCCTCCTGCAATTTCGCAGGATCGTCTTTGTGTCGTTCCTGAAGTTCTTTGACACGCTTCTGCATCACAGGTTGGGCTACTTTCATCCGGCGCATACTCCGGATCGAGCCCGCACTGAGAGGATAAAGGGCGAAGCGAATCACGAGTGTCAGAGCCACGATCGCTAGACCATAACTCGGCACGATCCCGTAGAAGAAGTCCAGGATCGGCAGCATGACGTTGTTGGAGAGAAATCCTATACCGAAGTCCATTCGCTCTAAGTCAACCTAACGTGCTCTGAAAATATTCTGATCTAATCTATCCAATCTTAATCGGCCTGTCAGAGCATTCACGCCCCAAGAGGCTCTATCGGCGATCGCACGATTGATGACACCGTTTGCTAGAGCGCCGATCGGACGCAAAGATTTGAATCAAGTTTGTCTGCAACCACAGCCGTTCAACGATAGCTATGCCTTGGCACCCACCGGACCGCTGGCTTTTTGAGCTCTAGCCGATAGGTGTTCGTTGATGTAGTTGTAAACATCTCGGAAGTTAGGCACTGCTCTCATTTCTAGGCGACTGCCATCTTTGAGCGTGATCACCATATCACCCCAAACCCCAAGACCGCGAGGTACTGTCACGACTTTGGCGATTTCTGAGTAAACAATGTCAGAGCGATCGCGACCCATCCAACCTCCAGTCACAGAGATGCGACGGTTAGTGATGCGGTAGCGCAGCCATAGAGCTCGAACGATCGCTCCCACCGTCAAAGGCAGGCAGATGACTGTAAAGCCCAACAAGATGTTGAGAATGAGGTCGCCGATGTGGGGGCCACCCTCAAAATACACCTCTTCTTCTTTAATCCCCATTCAAAACCTCAGCATTTGTCAGCAACTGCTCTAATTCTTGCAGAAATTGATGGTAATCGCACTCGATCGCTGGCGGGCGAACCACAACAACGATATGCCAACCCCAGGATAACCGAGGCAGGAGGTGACGCAATGCTGCTCGAATTTGGCGTTTAATTCGATTACGAACTACAGCTCGCTTACTGACTTTTTGACTGATGGAAATGCCAATTTGCGTTGGAGATTGGTGAGTCGAATTTTGAGAGTGGATTGCTAAGCCCTGCTGACGCAAAGCTCGCAAAGTTAGGTGCGGCGTTGAACGGCGAAGTCCACTTTGGTATACAGCGCTAAAATCTCGCCGATGTTTCAGCCGATTCGCCGAAGGCAATGCCACGCTAGTCTTTCATCCACTCTGTCAATGCTGAGACCAACACCGTTATGCGACTGCAAGACGCCGCCGTCCTTTCTTTCTGCGAGCTTTGATGACTCTCTGACCATTTTTGGTTCTCATGCGCGCACGGAACCCGGAGACTCTTTTTCTTTTGCGGCTGGTGCCTTCTAAAGTGCGCCGAGTCATGGTGTTGCTACTCCGAACTTGCTAGTTGATTTTTAGATAGAAAAAGTCACAGTCTACCACTATACCACCGTTCAACCAGCATTGTTTAGTTGACGCTCAACTGCCAAGTTCCTAGGTATCTGGGCAGAGGTACATCACCAGGCGTTAGGACTTGGCAGTTGAAGTAGTAAACGCCACCAAAGGCAGGATTTTTGACGTTAGAAAACACGAGTTCTACCGCGCTACCCGCAGGTACTGGCTCTTGAGGGAAAAGCTCGATGACTCGGTTTTCTTTATCCCAATTCACTTCTTGTAGAGCAACTTTCTTGCCCTTGACGCGAATTTCCATCTCATCGGGGTCAAATTTCCCTTTGTAGTAGTCAGGATAAGTGACCGAAAACTGGGCTGCTGCCAATTTCATTTTTTTGGCTGGAATGCGTAGGCGGTAGCGATCCCAACCACCTGAGCGCCCGCCGTAGTCTAGGCGGTAACTGAGCCGATTTTCTGGCTTGATGCCGCTAAAAATAGTGAGGCCAGACCCTTGAGCAAGCGTTGCCACTGGAATCGCAGTTAAGAGGCAACCAGCGATCGCCAAGGTTGAAACAGCGGTGCGCACGGGTAACTTTTTGAAGAACATAGGCTTAACACCTAGACAACAGGGTAGAGTCTGAAAAATTTGCAAAACTTCACCAATACTGACTGTACCAGGATTAATTCAGTTCCACATGAGAAGGGCTGACGCTGACAGTTGCAAAAAGTGCCATTTCCCCCTTGAGGAGCCTACCCTCCACCAAAAAAATTGTTAGCGTAGAGTTAGAGGTGCATCTGAGCTTGCACAAAGCGCCAACTATTAGTCATAAAAACCTATCAATTTCGACAACGAAACGTAGGAGGTGATGGGATGACGAAGCTGGCTGGAATTGCTTTATCACAACATCAAAAACTTAATATCGTCTCAGGGCAGCCTGAGTTATTTCAGGTTTAAGGCTGGTTCAGCGATCGCAGTCATTCACTTCTTGAGAAATGCAAGACTGCTAACTGAGCAACCTCGGCAATTCCTAAGCGCTTCAAACTTATATTTTCAAACATTGATATCTATTAAGACAAGTTAAAGACAAGGCCCTATTTTTGGGGATCGACATACGATGCAAAATGAAGCGCTACTGTGAGCTAAAAAGCTTGCTCAATTGTTTTGGTTTATCACAAACTCATCTCGCTCAAGCTCAACAACACATTTGGGCAAATTATTTCATCAACTCACAGCCGATTCTTGCATTTCTGGCAGTCTGAGCCTTAATCAGTGCTAGCCATAGTAGATGCTCAATATTTCTCAGCAGTCTCAGGCTTTAAAGAATTTGTATAGAGTGACAGCATTATTTTCATCGCTCCCTGACATGAGGATGGGGCTTGAAATTTTCAACAATTCTGTGAAGCCACCTTGCCCTTAGCTGTAGTCTAGCGATCGCTCAGCTTTGTGCAGCTTACTTGAAGCACCAGCATTTTTTGAACCAGCAAATCTGCTCATCAGTTATTTCAAGGTTTGTTGAAATTGCTAGTTTTCAAGTCCTCAATTGAACAGATATTTCCTTACCATGATGAAGATCTTTAGAGATGCTGAATTCCCCGGTTTTCGCTTCATTTACAGTCAATATTTTTTACAGAATTAGCTGCGCTTGTTATCGCAATTACAAAGTGCCGACGGGGATAACTTGAAAGTAAGACGAGCACATGTTTTTGCACTGCATTGTTAACCGCCAGTGAGCCAAACGGGATCAAACAAAGGAGAGTTCATGAAAATAGCCGTTGTGAAAGAGGTTGAAGTTGGGGAACGCCGGGTTGCCCTGATTCCAGATACTGTTGCCCGACTCGTTAAGCAAGGTCTAGAAGTCTGGGTCGAAGCAGGAGCCGGCGATCGCGCTTACTTTACCGATGCTGCCTATGAAGCGGCGGGTGCCAAGGTCGTTGCTGACACCGAAGCTGTATGGCGAGAAGCGGACATTGTGGTCAAAGTCGCTCCCCTACAAGAACGCGGAGATGGACGACATGAAGCTGATCTACTCCACGACGGTCAAGTGGTCATCGGCTTTCTCGACCCGCTAGGTACACCAGAACTGTCTCAACGCTTGGCTGAGCGCCGGATCACTGGCTTCAGTATGGAGATGATCCCCCGGACGACACGAGCCCAAAGTATGGATGCGTTGTCTTCCCAGGCAAGTCTGGCGGGCTACAAAGCAGTTTTGATTGCTGCTGCCGCGTTACCCAAGTATTTCCCAATGTTGACTACGGCTGCCGGCACAATCGCCCCCGCCAAAGTGTTTGTCATGGGTGCAGGGGTTGCAGGCTTACAAGCGATCGCCACGGCTCGACGCTTAGGCTCTGTAGTTGAGGCTTTTGATATTCGCCCCGCTGTGAAAGAAGAAGTGCAAAGCTTGGGTGCCAAGTTTGTCGAAGTACCCATCGAAGAAGACACCGTTGCCGCTGGGGGATACGCCAAAGAAATCTCAGAAGCCGCCAAGCAGCGATCGCGAGAAGTCGTCGCTGAGCATGTAAAAACGGCTGATGTGGTGATTACCACTGCGCAAGTCCCCGGCAAAAAGGCCCCTCTCTTAGTCACCGAAGAAATGGTAGCTCAGATGAAACCTGGCTCAGTGATTGTCGATCTTGCTGCCGACCAAGGTGGTAACTGCGCTTGCACAAAAGCTGGTAAAGACGTGGTGGCTCACGGTGTCACCATTATTGGCCCCATCAATCTACCGTCTTCAATGCCGATCCATGCCAGCCAGTTGTATGCCAAAAACATCTCCACTTTGGTGCAACTGCTAGTTAAAGATCAGGCGCTGAATTTGGACTTTGCCGACGACATTATTGCTGCCGCTTGTGTCACCCACGCTGGAGAAATTCGCAATCAGCGAGTGAAAGATGCTTTGGCAGCAAATCACACGCAAGTCATGCACACCTAAATCGAGATAAGGAGCCAAATCGTCTCATGGCTGAAGGATTAATTGCTGGATTGGTTGTCTTCGTGCTGGCTTCATTTGTGGGGTTTGAAGTCATTAATAAAGTGCCCCCCACGCTGCACACCCCACTGATGTCAGGTTCTAACGCGATCTCTGGTATCGCCGTCATTGGAGCACTCCTTGTTGCTGGCCCTAGAGATACAAATCTCAGCGTGATTTTAGGATTAGTTGCCGTCGTTCTCGCCACAATCAACGTTGTCGGCGGTTTCCTCGTCACCGATCGCATGTTGCAAATGTTTAAGAAAAAAGAGGTGAAGGCATGAGCAATTGGTTACCCAGTGGAATTCAAATTAGTTATTTAATTGCATCTTCGCTCTTCATTGTCGGCCTTAAACAACTCGGCTCTCCCGCAACAGCCCGCCAAGGTAACGTGGTTGCGGCGATCGGGATGTTGATTGCGGTGGTAGTAACTCTGCTCGATCGCCAAGTATTGAACTACGAAATGATTGCAGTGGCGATCGCGGCGGGTTCAGTCATTGGGGCGATCGCAGCGCAACGAGTGGCAATGACCGAGATGCCGCAAATGGTCGGTTTGCTCAACGGCTGTGGGGGGGCAGCCTCAGCGCTGGTGGCAATTGCAGAGTTTTGGCGGCTTTTGAGTGGCCCTGAAACTGTCTCTGTTGAAGCGACGATCACGATGAT
Source organism: uncultured bacterium (assembly GCA_966211855.1). GTDB lineage: Bacteria > Cyanobacteriota > Cyanobacteriia > FACHB-46 > FACHB-46 > CBIHQL01. Next base: position 8,328 of record CBIHQL010000017.1, on the reverse strand, counting down.
TTTAGGCGTGTTGATTGGTGGGGTGACACTGACGGGTAGCTTAGTCGCCTTCGCCAAACTACAAGGCATCATGCCCGGTGCCCCGATTACTTTCCCATTCCAGCAACCGTTTAACTTTGGCCTGTTGATTACGTTTCTCGTCGGTAGTGGCTATCTCTTCGTCGCACCCGAAAATGCCGCTGTGTTCCTCGGCCTGGTCGCGATCTCCCTGCTGTTAGGGGTGCTGTTCGTGTTGCCGATTGGGGGTGCTGATACCCCAGTTGTGATCTCGCTGTTGAACTCTTACTCTGGCTTAGCGGCGAGTGCAGCAGGCTTTATTTTAATGAACAACATGCTGATCATCGCGGGGGCGTTGGTCGGAGCGTCGGGGATTATCTTGACGCAGATTATGTGTAAAGCCATGAACCGATCGCTGGCAAACGTGCTGTTCACTGCCTTTGGTAGCGGCAAAACGGCAACCGCAGCAGCAGGCTCTGAAGGTGAAAAAGTCGTTCACGCGATCGACCCCGAAGAAGGCGCGATGATGTTGGGATATGCTCGCTCAGTGGTGATTGTGCCGGGATACGGGATGGCAGTTGCCCAAGCGCAGCACTCGGTACGTGAACTTGCCGATCAACTCGAACGGTTGGGTGTGAGCGTCAAATATGCAATTCACCCCGTAGCTGGACGGATGCCCGGTCACATGAACGTACTGCTGGCAGAAGCGAATGTGCCGTACCCGCAGTTGTGCGATATGGAGGATATCAACCCCGAATTTGATCGCACGGATGTGGCATTGGTGATTGGTGCGAATGATGTGGTCAACCCCGCAGCCCGTGACAACACAACTAGCCCGATCTATGGGATGCCCATTTTAGAAGTAGACAAGGCGCAACACACGATCGTAATCAAGCGCGGTATGAGTTCTGGTTTTGCCGGGGTCGATAATGACCTGTTCTACAAAAACAAAACCATGATGATGTTTGGCGGCGCTAAGGATGTGATCGATAAGCTGGTATCTGAAGTCAAACAACTCTAACTACCAGCGATCGCAGTTTTCGCGAGTGGAGGGGTAACCAAACCAGGTGCCCCTCTTTTTTAATGGCGATCGCTCTCCCTAATATTCAAGAGGCGATCGCAATGTTCTGATCGCTGTGCTAAATAATCAGAGTGCAGAGCAGCCTAGAGGGTTTCAGGTGAAAATCCCAGATGATGCAATCATTGCAGACGACAAAATTACCCGTTATCTGCTTGTACCTCAAGCAAGAAACGATAAGTCAAAGTTTTTAGCGCAAGCGGGCTTTACGCAAGATAATCCAGAGGCGCTGAAGTCGGCTATTCAAGCACTTGTTCACATAACTGACGCTGTTGAAGATCGCAGCACCGAGTATGGAACCTTTTACCAATGTGCTGGAGAGTTGCAAGGTGTAAATGGTGTGAATCTGGCAGTTGTTACAATTTGGCTACAGCGCCGCATTGATGGAAAGTTTCAGTTTGTGACCCTCATACCTCTAAAGGAGTCTTGATATGCCGCTAGAGTTGTACCAAGAGGTTGCTCTAACTCGCGATGTACCAGAGCACGAGCTAAAAGCAGGAGACATTGCAACGCTTGTTGATTTTGTGTCTCATCCTGCAAGTGGCGAAGACGGTTGTGTTTTAGAAGTTTTCAATGCAGTGGGTGAATCTGTTGCGGTGGTTGCTGTACCGATCTCTGCTGTAGCAGCTTTACAAGCCGATGAGATTTTGACTGTGCGTTCTTGGGCAAGGGCAAGTTGATTGTATGATTACTAGAACAAGCGATCGCCCCGGGGTGTTTTGGAGAAGCGATCGCCTTCAAGCTCAATTCAGTCATGACCCGTTTTGGAATAATCATGGCTCGAAACCCAATAGATTTTCTATTGAATTTGAGAGAGATCTACTGAATCAATTAAATAAGCGGACAGACATAGCTAAATTGAAGATAGTGCAGAGTAATTGGGTTTCATACTTCAACCCAACGACTACATAGGTACAATCAAATAGCTCATTCTATGAATTATTAGACTATCTACTTAGATGCATTACCTTTGAATACTTAACCAATTCAGAATTTCATGTAGAAACTGCTTGCCTATTTTTATGTGTTACACAGTAATTTTTAATCCGACAATAGTTAGCTTGCCAAATCTCTTTTGCGAGCACAATTAGCTGATAAACATACACGCTAAAATGATTGACTTGCTATAATTATCAGAAACACTAATCTTGTGAGCAGTGGGAATGAAGCGTAACTGGAACTTAATTCATTGGATTCTAAATGAAGTTGAATCTTGTGAAACTGCCCACCCACTAGTCATCACGCAAGGAGTTTATGGGAGTGAACACTACGCACTCGACCTTGATAGTCATGACTTTTTGAAAGTCTGCCAGCACGTACTCTTTCTAGGTGATGAGGAATTGGCTGTTGTTCGAGTCCTTGGAGGTAAGAATTTAACTTCAACTGGGGTCGCGATTGATCGTTTAACGATGTTGGGTCATAGTTTTCTAGAGGCAGCACGAGATGAAAATCACTGGAAACAAGCAGTAGAAGCTATTAAGGAAAAAGGTGGATCAGTACAAGATTTAATTAAAGATCTTAAGCACCTAAATCAGACAGGTACTTATTTAAAGCGAGACAGTAACTTAATCTCTGATTTTGTTGATCACAAAACTCTTGAAGAGTTGCGTTTAGTAGTAAGCTCAAGCTTCGATCTATCCAAGGTTATTCGATTTTGCGAAGAAATCAATAGCTGCTTTAGTTCAGGAAATTATATAGCTACAACTCTCTTGATGCGCGCGCTTATTAATCACATTCCGCCCATTTTTGGGCAAAAAACATTTCAACAAGTGATTAGTCAAGTATCGAAAAGCCGTCGTGAGTTGTTTAAGCCGTTAGAAGAGATTTCAAGAGACATTGCAGATTTACATACTCATGACCTAATACGTCATAAAGAGAACTTGCCAACTCGGAATCAAGTTGAGCCATTCAAGCCAAATTTAGAAGTGTTACTGCATGAGATATTGGTAGAAATGAAGAAAAAGTAGCTACACACACCAATAAGTCCGTTACACACCGAGCTAGAAAACTGTCTGGTTGGAAGTGAGAAATTATTAGCGGCGGCGAACGGGGTAGTTATACTACTTAGTTGCTGGTAACAATGCAAGCAAGATCAATGGAGCAAAATAATAGGGAATAGATCCGCTTCATGCCTGTGATAGAAGCCCTCAGTGCGATCGCTCGGTCATAATTCTCTGCACACACTAAAAGAGCGAGACAACCAATGCCGCGAGAAGTGACCGACAGCGAAGGAATCACCTGGAGTTGCATTCAAGCCTACTCAGGTCTTTCTGAGACCTCTGAGAACAACGAAGCCGCTAAAGTCAACGGCACAAAAGACACCTATCACGTCGTTTGTACCCCCAGTGGTGGCGCGCAATCGGTGCGGTTAAAGTTGCAGGGCGATTGGGAAAACGACTACTCCGACGACGACTTGCTGCAAGAAATCCAAACCCAACAAGCCGAGGCTTAACGCGTTTGGGGCGGAAACACCTTTACTAAGTCTAGAGAGCGATCGGTAAACCCCGGTAGAGCGATCGCTTCATTGGGCAACACAATCCGCGTCACTCGATAGCCAAATTTCCCCTCTGCCGTTTGGTATGGCTCACTGTAGGTTTCTAAGCGGTCATCACCCAAGTTAAAAATCCAATAGTCAGCGATTTTCGCCTGGGCATACAACGGCAGCTTCACCGATTGGTCATACCTCAACGACGAATCTGCCACCTCAATCACCCAAATCACATCATCAGCGCTGGGATGCCCCGCCAAATAATCATCGGCTCGATTTTGCACGATCGCGATATCTGGCTCTGGTTCACTGTGGTTTGAGATCACAATCGGTGACTGCACACGAACCGTAGCGCGATCGCCTAACATTTTGGGCAGTTCTCGCACCAATCTCGTGATACAGACTTCGTGAGCTGCTCCCTTCGCTGCCATCTCAACAATTTGTCCATCAATTAATTCAACGCGATCGTCTTCTTTAAAAAATTCCAACGCTGTGAGCTGGTGATATTCAGCCACACTAAAACGTTTGACAGCAGCAAGGGTCATGATTAGCCTCCTCGCGTCTCAAGTTGTCCAAATTCTAACTTGCATTTTGCGATCGCTGGTCTACCCTGAAAAGCAGAGTGGGTGCAAGGGAGAGTGCCATGAGCGAGAAACAACCCTTTCCAATTGATATGGCGATCGCCCGGATTCGAGAAGCGGTAAAACCTTTCCCCAAAGCGGCTTTATTTGAGCTGGCTGAGTCAGGTCATACCTCTATTTTTGAGTTGCTCGTTGCTTGCATGATCTCGATCCGCACCCGTGACGAGACGATGTTACCTGTAGCGCGACGGTTGTTTGCCAAAGCCCGCACGCCAGCCGAAATGAGCCAACTCAGCCCTGAGGAAATCGATCGCCTGATTAGTGCCTCTACATTTCATGAAGGTAAGTCCAGACAAATCCACGCGATCGCCCAACAGGCTGTAGCGGAACACAACGGCGTTCTCCCTGGCAATCTCGATGTTTTGCTGTCGTTGAATGGTGTGGGGCCAAAATGCGCTCATCTGGTCTTGGGCATTGGTTGCAATCTGCCTTATATCAGCGTTGATATTCATGTGCATCGGGTGACGAACCGTTGGGGCTACGTCTCCACCCGCACACCCGAAAAAACTCTCGCCGCCCTCGAAAAGAAATTACCGCCTGATTATTGGATTGAAATCAATAAGTTGCTGGTGCCCTTTGGCAAACATATCTGCACCGGCGATCGCCCCCGCTGTTCTTCTTGCCCCGTTTTAGAGATGTGCCAGCAGGTTGATGTAGAGGCTCATCGCTGAAAACTTAAGGGCCAGGTTGAGGAGATGGCTGTGCTCCACCTCGGACTAAGCGTGCCGTATTCACAGCGTCGGTAGGTTGGTAGATGGTCGTGTAATTGTCTACGACGACGACTGCGGGTTGATCGGCTGCGGTGGGTTGACCCAAGAGTTTCTGGGCTTCATCAGGGTTGCTAAAACAGAACCAAGCAATGCGCTCGTCATTCGTGAAGCGAGGAAGTTGTGAGGCGGAGGCAGGGTTGACGAAAAAGCAAGGTTTACTTGAGGGTGCGTCTGCTGATGGATCGGTTTTGTAGGTGCCGCTCAGGGTCAGTTCGCCACGAAACTGCACAGTGCCAACATAGCCACGATTTTGAAATGGTTGCACATCTACCGACACCACTTCTAACCCGGCAACGCGATCGCCCGGTTTTACCTGACTGGGGTCAAAGACATTATTGGCATTATTGCTGGCAGTTACGGGAGGTTGATTGACGGGTGGAGTTCCAGCAGGAATAGGCGTTGCGGCGGTTGGTGTTGGGGTGTTGGCAGCCGGGGCACAGCCACTTACAAGCCCCACACTGAATACCACAAACAAAAATTGAATTAGACGAATCGATGAATTTGGCATAGTTGTCACTCAAGATCTAACTTCCCAACTCTTCACCATCTAAAGACGTTTTTCGGAAGCTCACCTCACCCACAAGACGAGTTGTTTATACCTGAGTTTTAGCTTGTCCAAACGGGCACAAATCTAAAATGGCACAGCGATCGCAGGCAGGATTTTGGTAATAACAACAACGCTGTCCGTGCAACATCAGCACTTCGTGATTGTCATACACTTGCTGGGTTGTCCAATCTGGCGGCAGTTGGGCAGACAGTAAAGCGTGGGCTGGGCCGACTGCAGTATTGGCTGGAATTAACCCTAAGCGGATTGCGACTCGATGATGGTGGCTGTCTACGGGCAAAGCTGGGCGACGTAAACTACTGAACACCAACACAGCGGCGCTTGTCTTGGGGCCAACTCCGGGTAAGGCTTCTAACCAAGCTCTGGCTTCTACAACAGACAGTTCACCCAGAAAATCTAGCTCTAGAACGCCATCCCGTTTCTCAGTAATCAAGCGCAACACCTGCTGAATGCGGGGAGCTTTTTGCTCAGGCCACGTACAGGCAGCGATCGCCACTCGAATCTCTTCTGTAGGCGCATCTCGGACAGCAGCCCAATCTGCAAAACGAGCGGTTAACTGCTTAAAGGCGCGATCGGAGTCGGCATTGCGCGTGCGATGAGATAGTAGCGCCGAAACTAGCTCACTCAGCGGGTCTAAGTCGTGAAAGAAGGGAATCGGGCAACTATAGACGGCGCAGAGACGAGCCTGTACCTCTAGCACTTTCTGCTGAAGCTCGGCAAAGGATGGATACATAAACTACAAGCCTAGGAACTGCCTGCTCTTAAAGTAACAACACAGCTTCCAGCACAATCAAGTTTCAGTGCTCACAATAGGAAGTAGGGGATCGTGACCGCAACCTTCCATCAATGAGGAGCCTCCTATGGTTGTCGAAATCTCTGACCGTAGCGACCAAGTTCAAGTTCAAGCTTTAGAACAACTCACGCAAGCGATCGCCCAACAACTGTTGGCAGCTACCCAAGAAAAACGCTCCTTCTTGGCACAGATGCGTGACCAAATGCGCTGGGATGACAAATTACTAGCCTGGGCTATGAGTAACCCTGGCTTGCGGGTGCAGTTATTCCGCTTCATCGACTGCCTACCCGCACTACACAGCAAACCTGAAATTGCCCGCCACTTACAAGAATATTTGAGCGATCGCAGCGTTGAGCTTCCAGCCGCACTGAAGACCTTACTCAACTTTGCCAGCCCTGATTCTCTCCCTGGTCAAGTTGCGGCTACCACGGTGAGTACGGCTGTAGAAACTTTGGCGCACAAATACATTGCCGGAGAAAACACCAAGCAAGTCCTCAAAACGATCGAGCGGTTGCGAAAAGACAAGATGGCGTTCACGGTCGATCTGCTGGGAGAAGCCGTGATCACCGAAAACGAAGCCCAAGCCTATCTCGATCGCTATTTAGATTTGATGGCACAGTTGACTGAGGCAACGAGAAGTTGGTCTACAGTTCCGGTTATTGATCAGGCCGATGGTGAGCCATTGTCACGGGTGCAGGTTTCAGTCAAGCTCACAGCCTTCTACTCACAATTTGACCCCCTAGATGTGCAGGGGAGCCAAGCTAGAGTCAGCGATCGCATCCGTACTTTGCTGCGTCGGGCGCGAGAGTTGGGGGCAGCGGTACATTTTGACATGGAGCAATATGTCTACAAAGATCTCACCCTGGCGATTCTCAAAGAGATTTTGTTAGAAGACGAGTTTCGCAACCGCACAGATATTGGTGTCACGCTACAAGCCTATCTACGAGACAGCGATCGCGATCTGCAAGACTTAATTGCTTGGGCAAAACAACGCGGCACGCCGATCACAGTGCGGTTGGTGAAAGGCGCTTACTGGGATCAAGAGGTGATCAAAGCCGCCCAAAAGGATTGGCCTGAACCCGTCTATCGCGACAAATCTTCTACAGACGCAAATTATGAGGCTTTAACTCGCCGCTTACTAGAAAATCACGACTATCTCTATGCCGCGATCGGTAGTCACAACGTGCGGTCTCAAGCTCATGCGATTGCGATCGCCAAAACTCTCAATATCCCTCAACGGCGATTTGAGTTACAGGTACTTTACGGCATGTCAGATAAACTCGCCAAAGCGTTGGTTGAGCAAGGCTATCGGGTACGGGTTTACTGCCCTTATGGAGAACTTATTCCCGGCATGGCTTACCTGATCCGCCGCCTGCTGGAAAATACGGCAAATAGTTCATTCTTGCGACAAAGCCTGGAAGACCGACCCACTGCCGAGTTATTAGCCACACCGCAGATGGTGGCACAGGAACTTCATAATGGAAACGGAGCCGGGAGTACTAGAACACAGACGAGGACACACTTCCACAATATCCCTGATACCGATTTTGCCAATCCAGATCAACGAGAACCAGCACTCCAGGCGATCGCTCAAGTTCGCCAACAATTAGGCAGAACCTACAGACCATTAATCAATGGTGAATATGTCCCGACAGAGAATACAGCAGCTTCGGTCAATCCTTCTCATCCTACGGAGGTGATTGGGCAGATTGGATTGTTGAGTCTGGAGCAAGCCGATCAAGCGATCGCAGCGGCGAAGACAGCGTTTCCGGCCTGGCATAAGACACCACCCAAACAACGAGCCGGGATTTTGCGGAAAGCGGCAGATTTGATGACCCAACGACGGGCTGAACTGGCAGCATGGATTGTGTTGGAAGTCGGGAAACCCTTGCGAGAAGCGGATGCAGAAGTCTCCGAAGCGATCGATTTTTGTCACTACTATGCCGACGAAATGGAACGGCTCGATCGCGGGTTTGCTTACGATTTACCGGGGGAG
>CBIHQL010000016.1:0-18615 GCA_966211855.1 uncultured bacterium | reverse complement strand
GAACCACCACCACATAAAAATCGCAGAGATTGGGAAAGTCTACTTGCATCTGGGTCAAAGTTTGCTGGATATCTTCCAAAAACATCACCAGATAATCGCGGTTCATATACTCAGGATCGACAATCCAGACCCGCTCATAAACGGTTGTACAATCTAGATCACCGGGACGCGCCATCTTCAGTGGGTCAACATCAGAATTTGTCGTCAGGTAAAAACTCTTGGCGGGTGGTAAGAAAAAGTATTCTTCTGACTCTCCAGCGATCGGATACAAAGACACCATCGCCACGGGCTGATTATTATCGCAGCGCCGCAAAACTCGCAGACAAGTGGGATATTGCTCTGCCCACAACCGCAGAGAACGGATGGTTTTTTGCTGCACTGCTGGAATATCTTTGACCAGCCAACCGTAGGTATTTGCTAAGAGGTGGGCAATAGGAACAGCATCGGTGCGGGGGTTAAAGGCATCAGCCCTCAACTGCGGTGGCTCCGATTTGGGCAGCACCGGATCCAGAGGACGTGAGCGAATTTCGATGCAAACGTTATTGCCGTCAAATTGCTTGTCGATTAGCCCTAACGCCGCCAATTTATCCAGCATCATGCCAGCTGCACGCTCGGTACCTTGCGGTTTGTTGCCATAAAACAACTCCGCCGCTTCTCGGTGGGTACAAGGTACGGCTCCTTGAGGTAGGTGCAGTTGCGTTAGAGGAGCTGTCGTCTTCTGTCCAGATGCTTGTTGTTGCTTTAGCAGCAGGTAAGCCCACAACCGCACAAAGTATTCAGCTCGCAGCCGATTTAACCCAACTCGACCCGCCAGTAAGGAGGTATAACTTTGCTGATATTTAACTGGAAACCATTGGTCGAGGTTTTCAGGTTTCACGCGATCGCCTACATGCGCTTGAGAAACAGACAAACCCGGAACTCCAGAGTGAGATTTTCAGGAAGCAAAATAGTCGCTGATTAATCCTCTTTGCAGAAAATCAATCAGCCATTGAGCAGGAGCAAAATTCAGGAATATCGAAAGTCAAAAAGCTAGAAAGCCCCTAGAGAGAGAATTTCAGGCAAGAGATTTAGCATGTATGATAACTCAGTCTCTCACCCAATAGAGTGAAATTGCATACCAAAATCTTACGGGGCTAGGCGTTCAATCTGCCATTGGTTGTCAGGCTTTTGTCGGTAGCGCAGGCGATCGTGCAGGCGACTGGGGCGACCTTGCCAAAACTCGATCGCAGTCGGAATCACTCGGTAACCTCCCCAATGAGCGGGTTTAGGGATCTCTTGGTCTTGATATTGCCGAGCTAGCTCTTGCAAACGCTGCTCTAACACTTGGCGATCGCGAATCACTTGACTTTGGTTTGAAGCCCACGCTCCTAAACGACTTCCCACAGGGCGGCTCTGGAAGTAGGCGATCGCTTCGGCTTCCTCGACTTTTTCGACAGCGCCTTCGATGCGGACTTGGCGCTCTAACTCAGCCCACCAAAAGACCAGTACCGCTCGTGGATTAGCTGCTAGTTCTTGACCTTTACGGCTTTCGTAGTTGGTGTAAAACATAAACCCTCGCTCGTCTAAGCCTTTGAGCAACACAATCCGAGCAGCAGGTATCCCTTCAGGTGTAGCGGTAGCGAGGGTCATGGCATTGGGTTCTGGCACCTCAGCCGCGATCGCTTGGTCAAACCAAATCTGAAATTGCTGCAACGGATTTGGATTGACCTCGGCTTCGCTCAAGGATTGCAAGGCATAATCTTTACGGAGATCGGCGATCGGACGGTTCATAGGTTCGGCAAGGTGGACAAGAGAACAAGCTGATTTGGAATCTACCACTATCCAGAGAGGCAGCGATCCGATCTGCACCTTACACTAAGAAATTGTCAGAATTCAGCCTCGCAGCGATCGCCTGCAAGTTGAGTTGGAGTCACGCAAAACGGGAGATCTCAAATCATGACGTTGCTATTGGCGGGTGATATTGGTGGCACTAAAACCATTCTGCGCTTAGTGGCAGCTTCGGTGTCGGAGTTGCAACCTCAGCCAATGTTGCAACCCCTTTATGAAGCCAAGTATGTTAGCCGCGACTTTCCAGATTTGGTGCCGATGGTGCAACAGTTTTTGGCAACTGCAGCTCAGGCTTTGGGTCAGACACACCAACCTGAAAAAGCTTGTTTTGCGATCGCGGGGCCAGTGGTCAACAACACTTCAGTTTTAACCAACTTGACTTGGTCACTCGACAGCCAACGTCTCGAACAAGAACTCAACCTCAAAAAGGTACAACTCATTAACGACTTTGCAGCCGTTGGCTATGGAGTCATGGGCTTGGGCACTGATGACTTACATACCCTCCAAGCAGGCACCCCCGACCCCTCTGCACCCATCGCGATTTTAGGAGCAGGCACAGGCTTAGGCGAAGGTTTTGTAATTCGACATGCGGGTGGGTTTCGCGTCTATGCCTCTGAGGGCGGTCATGCTGATTTTGCGCCTCGCTCTGAGCTAGAGTTTCAACTGTTGAAATATCTCCTCGACAAGCACAACATTCAACGGATTTCGGTTGAGCGAGTTGTGTCAGGACAAGGGATTGTAGCGCTCTATCAGTTCCTGCGCGATCGCCAATTACTAGCAGGCAAACCCATCGCCAATGAATCGTCAGTTGACCAAATTGTCCGCACCTGGGAGCAAGAAGCAGGCCGCAGTGAAAAAACCGTAGACCCCGCCGCCGCGATCGCGATGGCTGCTCTCGATCACAGCGATCACTTGTGCGAGCAAACTTTAAAGATGTTTGTTGAGGCGTATGGCGCTGAAGCAGGCAACCTGGCGCTGAAGTTTTTACCTTATGGCGGTCTGTTTATTGCTGGGGGAATTGCCGCTAAGATCCTGCCTTTGATGCAAGATGGCAGCTTCATGCGAGCCTATGCCCAAAAAGGCCGGGTGAGTGGTCTGCTCGATCGAGTTCCGGTACATATCGTCCTCAACCCTCAAGTGGGCTTGATTGGGGCAACGCTATGTGCGGCTCACCTTTAACGAGCGATCGCCATTAAAGGGGCATCAGTCAGGAAACCGATTTTGCGGAAACAGATAGCTAATTGCAGCCATCCCAACCCCGGTTAAGAGGCTGACAAAAAGGATGACAAGGAAACCTGAAGCCATATCAGAATGCCAAGGATGCAACCTTATCCCCTGACTGTAATCAGCTCAGATGACATTCTTGTGGCTCCCCCATCGCGATCGCTTGTCAGTTGCATTTTCGCAATATCAAGCGCGGGGTAAAGAAAACTGAAAGGTGCTGCCTTGGCCCAGTTCACTCGATGCCTGAATTTCACCCCCTTGCAGCTCGACCAAGCGCCGCGAAATCGAAAGCCCAATTCCAGTTCCCCCAGAGTTGCGATCGCGCGATCGATCTGACCGCCAAAACCGCTCAAACACATGGGGCAAATCTTCGGGAGAAATCCCCACCCCAGTGTCGGTCACCGCAATCCAGACTTTGCCGACTTCACCCCAGGCTCGAATCGTAATGGAGCCGTGGCTGGTATAGCGCAGCGCATTGCCCAGCAAGTTGACCAAAATTTGTTCTACTCGTTCTGGGTCAGCCAAAACCAAAGGTAGATCGTTGGGGCAGTTTACCAGTAGCGCTGGGCCTTCTTCTAGCAATTGGTCAGCAAACTTTTGAGTTAACGCTCTCAGGAGAGAATGAACATCCAACGGTTGCAGATGAATAGGGAGATACCCCGCTTCGGCTTGGGAGAGCTCTTGCAAGTCATTGACCAACCGCCGCAACCGCGCCGTTTCTCGCGCCAGTCGTTGATAAATATCGACACTAGGCTCAATGGTGCCATCTGCCAACCCTTCTAAATAGCCTTCTACGATTGTGAGGGGGGTGCGCAATTCGTGGGTGAGGTCACTGACTAATTCTCGGCGACGTTGTTCAACTCCTTGCAAGTCATTCGCCATTCGGTTAAAGCTGGCGGCTAGGCGATTTAACTCCCGAATGTCGTTGGTGGGCATCCGCTCATTTAAGTCACCAGAGGCACACTTTTGGGTGATGCCCTCCATTTGATGTAAAGGTTGCACAATCCGACGAGCCACCAAATAACTTAAAGCCCCAGCGGTCGAACCACCTACCACAACTGACCACAACGCACCCCGGCTCCAAGCGGCCTCAAAGCCTTGAATGAGGCGATAGCGCACATAGCCAAGCTGAAAACCACTGCCTTCAATTTTGGCGAGGTGCAGCAAAAACAACCGTGGGGAATAGATTTTACCCACGGTTACTAACGTGCTCAACCCCACCATCATGACGATGAAGTGAGAGAGGAACAACCGCGCTTGCAACCCGATTTTATTTGCCAATGCCGCCGTCTCCGCTGAGCCTCGCTAAAGTGGGGATAAGTCAAGTCTAGCGGTCTAATTCCTTGGAGGGATGTCTAATGAGTCAAGGAACTGCACAAACTCTAATCCACCCTGGTGATGCCCGAGGCCGCACCCAGATTGGTTGGTTAGATAGTTATCACACTTTTTCGTTTGGCGAGTTTTACGACCCGAATCGCATGGGTTTTCGGGCATTACGAGTGATCAACGACGATCGCGTGGCTCCGGGTGCTGGTTTTAGCCCCCACGGTCACCGAGATATGGAAATCTTGACGTATGTGCTGGAAGGCGCGTTAGAGCACAAAGACAGCCTGGGCAATGGGGCTGTGATTTTGCCGGGAGATGCGCAGGTGATGAGTGCCGGAACTGGCATTGTCCATAGCGAGTTCAACCCTTCTGCAACGGAGCCAGTCCATCTCTTACAAATTTGGCTGCTGCCCGATGAGCGTGGACTCCAACCCCGCTACGAGCAACGCAACTTCCCCCTCGAAGAGAAGCAAGGCAAACTACGACTGATCGCATCTAAAGACGGTCGGGATGGCGCGGTCGTGATGCACCAGGATGTTGAGCTGTATACGTCAGTTTTGAATGCGGGCGATCGCATTACTTATACCCTCGGCGGCGATCGCTATGCTTGGTTGCAAGTAGCTCAAGGCGAAATCACGTTGAATCAGCAACCCTTACAAGGCGGAGATGGTGTGGCGATCGGCCCTGGCGAAACCCTCGACCTCAGCACCAATTCCACTGGAGAAATCTTGTTGTTTGACCTCGCTTAAGCTCACCTAAAAACGGCGATCGCTAGTAATCGGATAATCAGGCGATCGCTCCATCTTCAAACTTATAGCCAACCCCGATCACCGTCTTTACAAACGTCGGATTTGCGGGGTCTGGCTCTATTTTTTTGCGCAGACGAGCCACATGCGTATCAACGACTCGCTCATCCCCAAAGAAATTGCTGCCCCACAACCTATCGATCAACTGCGCCCGGTTCCACGCACGCCCTGGGTAACTCATAAAGGTGGTCAACAGTTCAAACTCTAGAGTCGTTAAGTCTAAAATCTCGGGTGACTCTGGCTCCAGCAATCGTTGCGCCGTGCGTTGCTCTAGATCAACTACAAAGTGTTGGGTGCGGTAAGTTTGACTTTGTCCACCTTGACGTAAAGTCCGTCGCAACAACGCTCGCACTCGTGCTGCCAACTCACGCGGACTAAACGGCTTCACCATGTAGTCATCAGCCCCCGTAGACAAGCCAATGATGCGATCGATTTCTTCACCTTTGGCTGTCAGCATCAAAATATAAGGGTCTTTGACACCAGGCCGTTGCCGAATTCGGGCACACACTTCTAAGCCATCCATGCCCGGAATCATCAAATCTAAAATAATCAGGTCAGGCTTTTGCTCTTGAAAAATCTGCAAGGCAGTGATGCCATCTCGACAGATGCGGCAGGAAAATCCTTCTTTTTCTAAATAAAGTTGGATGAGTTGGGCAATTTCCGCTTCATCTTCAACGATTAAGATTTCCATAGACTCTGTCGGATCGGATACGTTTAAAGATTAGGTTAGACCGAAATTCCGCTTAAATTTTTTGATGATATTCACCTGTGGTTGTCCCTTATGAAAGCAGCACTCAACCCAATTAATTTGCAGGCTCTCGGCTTATCGTTACAGCAACAGTTGCAGACTCAATTGTCTCAAGCAGTGCCGATGCAGGTTCAGTGCGCGATCAAACAGGGCATTTTACTGGTGTTGGTGCAACATTCGCCGGGTTCTCGCCCCCAGCCTAACGCGGTTTTCGCCATTTTAGAGCAAGCGCTGCAAGTAGAGCCACCCAACCTAGCGACTACCGATTTTACAAATCAAGTGCGGTTGTATTTACGCACTATTGGGCAAGCTCAACCTTATGCCACCCACAGCTTTGCAATTGAACCCGCGATCGCACCAACTACGTTCATTCAGCCAGAGACCACGGCCTTAGATGCTGAAGACGAGGACGAACTCGAAGCAGATGTAGAACCTGTTGATAGGGCAGGTACGCCTCTAGAGGATGAAGAGGATAACCCGTTTGCTTTGGCGCTGCCACCCCTCACCGATGAGCCTGGGGAGCTAGTGCCTGTCTCCAATCGTGCCGCCCGCCACAACTCATTACCGCTAATGATCTTGGGAGCGGGAGTCGGTCTATTTGCTCTGGCAACAGGAATGTATGCCCTGACTCGCCCCTGTGTTGTGGGTGGCTGCTCAGCGATCGCCACGGCTCAGCAATTGAGCCAAACATCAGCTCAAACCCTCCAGCAAGCCAAATCGGGGCAGGATATCAAAACGGCTCAGCAGCAGTTGCAAGATGCGATCGCCACGCTCAAACCGATTCCGGCTTGGTCGAGCCACCATAGCCAAGCTACTTCCTTGAGCCAAAGCTATCAGCAACAAGAAGCGGCGATCGCTCAGGTGGTTACTGCCCAAAACCAAGCTTTCACCGCTGCCAAGAAAAGCCAAAACCCACCGCATCCATTGCCTGATTGGGTGGAGGTACAAGGTTTGTGGCGCAATGCGATCGCTCAGCTAGAGTCGGTGCCCAGAGACAGCACGGCTTACACTTACGCTCAGAAAAAGCGCCAAGAATATCAGGTCAACCTGGTTGCCGCCAATAAACGCTTGCAGGTAGAACGAGCCGCCAATACCAAGCTCGATCGCGCCAAAACCACTGCAAAAATGGCTGCTGCCAGAGAAGGAATCGCACAATCGGTCGAAAGTTGGCAACTCGCCTATGCAACTTGGCAAACCTCGATCAACCAGTTGCGATTGATTCCCAAAGGGACGATGGCTCACGAAGATGCCCAACAACTGATTGCCGCCTACCAGCCAAGGTTAATTGCCGCCCGCGATCGCAGCACTCAAGAACAAATTGCCGCCAATGCCTACAACCAAGCGATCGCCTTTGCCGAAGATGCCCAGAGCTTTGAGCAACAAAATCAATGGACTCAAGCAGTTGCTAATTGGCGTAACGCTTTAACCTACGCCAAGCAAGTGCCCACTAACACGCTCTACTACCAAGACGCTCAGCCCCTGGTCAGCAAATACAACACTGCTTTGACCGATGCCGAAAACCAATTGCGCTTAGCCGACATTGTGGAAGGGGCGCGTGCCGATCTCCGTAGAACCTGCGCTGGCTCACCGCGAATTTGTGATTTCTCGGTCACCATCGACTTGATCAAAGTCAACTTGAACCCAGACTACGTGCGCACCTTGGTCAGAACTGCAATCACCGCCGAAGCCAATGGAGACATTAGCACCCAAGTAGATGTTCGTGAGCACCTTTCTACCCTAGAAGCAGCCCTCAAAGCAATCAGCCAAAATTCCCACATTCCGATCGAGCTGTATGACGAAAATGGTTCGCTGATGGGACGCTCTGTACCTCTTTTCTAGACTCTGGTGTTGCAAGAGTTGTTAGTAAGAAATCAGTTGTGACGCTGCATTAAAAAACAACCGCACCAAGCCTTGGGTCACCAGCACTGTCGTGACAATGGTCGTGAACGCCAGCATGAACATAATCAGCATTTGGTAACTCGCAGCATCAAGCGGGTCTACGCCACTGAGCAATTGCCCGGTAATAATGCCCGGTAGCGTCACCAACCCCACCACCATCATTGAGTTTAAGGTCGGAATCATCCCGGCAGTGATCGCGTCCCGACGGTATTGAGCCACCGCTTGCTCTGGCGTTGCCCCTAAACTCAGATGCGTTTCAATTTCGAGGCGGCTGTTGTTGATGGTGCTGGCTAAGCGTTCTCCGGCGATCGCGGCTCCGTTAATGGCGTGACCCAAGACAATGCCAGCCAGTGGCACCAAGTATTGCGGTGAGTACCAAGTCGGGGGGCGAATCACCAGTAAGGTCGTGTAGCTCAATGTCAGGGCCGCACTTGTAAAAATCGACCCCCACACCAATGGCAACAAGCGCGGGATTTTTTGGCTGATGCGATTGCGAGCCACTACCGCTGCGATCGTCAGCATCACGGCAATCACCCCAATCACCAGCCAGGGATTTTGGAACGTGAAGACCACTGCCAAAATGTAGCCGACCATAACTAGCTGGATCACCGTGCGGCCTGTTGCGATCGCTAAATTCCATTCCAAGCCCAAGCGTTGCCAAGCCGAAAGACCAATTGCGATCGCCATCATCCCCAGCGACCACACCAGATCTAGCGGGGTTAACTTAATTAGTTCCACAAGTGCTGACCCACGAAAGCAGTGTTTTTATCTTGCCAGAGCGGTCGCGATCGCTGAAACAATCTCGGCTCCTTTCACTTCTGAAAGACTGGGAAGCCGCAAAACCCCGATTCCATTTTTTAACAAAATTTGATTTTATTAACCTAGCTCAACTTGTGGTGAAATCGTAGTGAATAGAGTCCCTTTGCTTGACCTGACACGGCAATACGCAGCCATTGGTGAAGAAGTAAATGAAGCCGTTTTGCAGGTACTTGCCTCTGGTGGATATATTGGTGGGCCTGCCGTCGCTGGGTTTGAGCAGCAATTTGCCGCTTACATGGGGACTTCTGACTGCGTCGCCTGCAACTCTGGCACCGATGCCCTGTTTCTCGCTCTCCGCGCCCTCAACATCGGTTCTGGCGATGAAGTGATCACGACTCCCTTCACCTTCTTTGCAACTGCTGAGGTGATTAGTGCGGCTGGGGCAACTCCGGTTTTTGTCGATATTGATGCCGAAACGTTCAACTTAGACCTCAAGCAAATTGAAGCCGCGATCACACCCAAAACCCGCGCCATTATTCCCGTGCATCTGTTTGGTCAGCCTGTCGATATGACCCAACTGATGGCGATCGCCAACGCTCACAATTTGGCGGTGATTGAAGACTGCGCCCAAGCAACGGGTGCAAGCTGGCAAGGCGCTAAAGTCGGCAGCATCGGTCATATTGGCTGCTTTAGTTTCTATCCCACCAAAAACCTCGGAGCAGCAGGCGATGGCGGTGCAATCACAACCAATGACCCAGCGATCGCGGCTCAACTGCGCTTGTTACGAGAGCATGGCAGCAAAACCCGTTACTATCATGAAGCGATCGGGGTCAACAGCCGTCTCGATGCTATGCAGGCCGTGGTTTTGCAAATTAAGTTGCGGCTGCTAGATACTTGGAATGCTCAACGCGCTGAGGTAGCGGCTCGTTATCAACAGTTGCTTCAGCCCATTGCTGGCATTGTCACACCCCAAGCGATCGCGGGTGGAGTCTCTGTATGGAATCAATACACCATTCGGATTGTCGATAGCGCTCAAACCAGTCAACCCGGCGTTTTACGCGATCAAGTGCGCCAACAATTGCAAGACCAGGGGATTAGCTCGATCGTCTACTATCCGCTGCCACTGCACTTGCAAAGCGTCTATCAAAATCTGGGCTATCAACCTGGTCAGTTTCCGGTGGCTGAGCAGATGTGTCATGAAGTGCTGTCGCTGCCGATGTTCCCCGAACTCAGCGCTGAAGAACAACAAACAGTTGCGTACGCGCTCAAAGACTCGCTAGCCCCTGCGGTGGAAGCACTTACTGAGTTGGGCCGCTAGAAAACCAGCCTGAAGCCATCTAGCTTGATACAAAACTTAACTCTAACCCTGGTTAGACCCAAAGTCTTTGTAGTTTCCTATACTATAGTTAATAAAAAGTAAAAACTAGCGGTAACTCAACCACTGAGATGGTTCGAGTTCCTGCAAAGTTTGGTGTGGGATCTGTAGAGATTTAGTGAGACAGTCAGCGTGCTTTGCCCTGCAATCTATGAGCTAGAGACTGTCGAGTTTTGGAGCTATCAATCGCGAACTTCAAGAGGCGTATAAAGGCGTGAGTCAGCATCCACTGGTTGCTTCAGCAGAAACACAATTGAGCCCTTCCGAGCCGAGCTGGCGCACTCTCCCCGAAGATCCTCCGCAAGGCGTTAAATATGACGCTCAAGCGATCGCCCGATACTTTCGCTACCGCCCGTTTCGTGCTATTTGGCGAGCCGTGCGGATTATCTGGGTGTTTGCTTGGTTCATCCTCGGCCTGAAATCGGATGAGTGGTTTCATCGCAGCGAAGCCACTAAGCTCAAACGTGCCGAACAATTAAGGATTCTGCTCACTCGCCTCGGCCCTACATTTATCAAAGTTGGGCAAGCACTTTCCACTCGCCCTGACTTGGTGCGTAAAGACTTTTTAGAAGAACTGGTCAAACTACAAGACCAGTTACCACCCTTCCCGACTGCGATCGCCTTCGAGATTATTGAAGCGCAACTCGGCTACACGATTGATGAGATTTACAGCCAAATTTCCCCTGAACCTGTCGCAGCCGCCAGTTTGGGCCAGGTCTATCGGGCTCGGCTCCACAGTGGGGAAGAAGTGGCAGTCAAGGTGCAACGACCCAATCTGTTGCCCACTCTGACATTAGATTTGTACTTAATGCGTTGGGCGGCGAGTTGGCTATCTCCTTGGTTGCCCCTCAACTTGGGCCACGACTTAACCCTGATTGTGGACGAGTTTGGTATCAAGTTATTTGAAGAAATTGATTACCTCAACGAAGGACGGAACGCTGAGAAATTTGCCGAAAATTTCCGCGACGACCCAACCGTAAAAGTACCTGCGATCTACTGGCGCTACAGCAGCACTCGCATTCTTACTTTGGAGTGGATCAATGGCTTCAAGCTCACCGATACCGAACGCATTCAAGCAGCGGGCTTAGACACAGACACCTTGATTCAAATTGGGGTCACCTCTGGGTTGCGGCAACTGCTAGAGTTTGGGTTCTTTCACGCCGACCCCCACCCCGGTAACTTGTTCGCGATGCCCGATGGGCGGATGGCTTACATCGACTTTGGCATGATGGATCAACTCAGTCAACTCAACAAAGAAACGTTGGTTGATTCGGTTGTGCATCTGATCAACAAAGACTATGTCGATCTGGCTACCGACTTTGTTAAGCTTGGGTTTCTGGCTCCGAATACTGACATTTGGCCCATCGTGCCGGCTCTAGAAGTAGTGCTGGGCGATATCATGGGCGAAAGTGTGGGCGACTTTAACTTCAAAACGATTACCGACAAGTTTTCGGAGTTAATGTACGACTACCCCTTCCGGGTGCCTGCCAAGTTTGCTTTGATTATTCGCTCGTTGGTCACACAAGAAGGCTTGGCTCTGACCCTCAATTCCAACTTCAAAATTGTGGATGTGGCCTATCCTTACGTGGCGCAACGCTTGCTCAAAGGAGAATCGCCAGAACTGCGACGGCGCTTGATCGAAGTGTTGTTTAAGGATGGCAAGTTCCAGTGGGCACGGTTGGAAAACCTAATCGCGATCGCCCGCTCTGACACCAATTTTGACCTGCTACCAACCGCTCAACTCGGCCTGCAATATCTGCTCTCCCCCGAAGGCCAGTTTCTACGCAAGCAACTGATTTTGGCGCTCATTGAGGACGATCGCCTCCACACCGAAGAAGTGCAGCGCTTGTGGTACTTAATCAAAGATGAACTCAACCCCTCACGCCTATTTAGTGCCGCGATCGGTGCCCTGGCAGGAACCCCCTTGCAAGGAGCCGCTGCCCTGATTCCGGCGATCGCCCCTTTCAAATTGGGTTAGGTGACGAACTATTGCAGCCTGAAGAAGTTGATACAATTGGGCGTCAGCAAGTTTATTTAACAGGAGCATTTGTGTACACCTATCCTGACCCGCCTTACTTTTTATTGGTCGTGGGTTTGCTTATGAGTCTCACCTCAGGGTTGGCGTTTGAAGCGACTTTGAAGCAAGCCGTACAAGATTGGGCCAAAAATCGCTCCACCCGCACCTTAGCAGAACTCCAAGGGATGCAACTGTTTCTACCTTTCCTGGGTATTGGGGCAGGCGCCAGCATCTTTCTTGGTTCGGGCATGGAAATTTTTGGGTTTTCCACAAGCTTGTCTTACGCGATCGGTGTCCCTCTCACGATTGGCACTAGCTGGTTGGTCTGGTCGCAACTGGGCAAAATCTTGGGGCAGCTCGAACGGGGCGGCTCACGGGCGCTCGATCTTGACTCGCTCTAATTAGCGCGGCAGAGAAGCAGCATTTGCAGTTTTTGCCCGCTGTAACTGCTGCTCTGCCTTGGTCGCCCAATCACGGTTACCTTGAGCGGTGTAGAGGTCTTTGGCGTACTGCAACACCTGTTGAGCATCAGCAAATTGGCCTTGGCGTAAAAAGGCGATTCCCGCTCCATAGTAGGCATTGGCATAGTTAGAATTAGCTTCTGCCGCTTGACGAAATGCTGCGATCGCCTCTGGAAGTTTGCCTTGCTGCAGCCAAATCGTACCTAAGTTGTAATGCGCTTCAGGGTACTTAGGACTGATTTTGATTGCTTGTTGAAACGCCGCGATCGCTTCTTGAGTTTTTCCTTGCTGTAGATAAACTAGCCCCAAATGATAGGCAGGTTCAGGGGCATTTGAACTGAGGTTTTGAGCTTTTTTAAAGGCTGCGATCGCAGGTTGCCAAGCTTGTTGTTGCTCTAGCACTAACCCCAAGTTGTAATGAGCTAGACCGAGTTTGGGGTCAAGTTCGAGCGATCGCTGCAAATACTCTTGTGCCTGCTCTAAATTATTACCTTCGAGCAGTGCCGCCCCTAAATTAGCGTAGGCCAGTGCAAACTTAGGATCTACCTGAGTCGCTTGATAAAAAGCATCGGCTGCGGGTTGTAGTTGCCCTTGCTGACGAAGTGCCAAGCCCAAATTGTAATGCGCTGCCGCTAATTGAGGGTTCTGTACGGTCGCCTGTTGAAACGCCGCCGTTGCTTCTTTAAGCTTTCCTTGCTGAATTAACTGCAACCCTTGATTGAGAGAGTCTTCAGCAGTTGGAGTTTGTGCTAATACTTGTGGCGCAGCGATCGCACCTATCTGCCAAGTTGCAGGTAACCCAGTCCAGGTTAACGCACTGATGCCACTCGCCAAACTCACGCCAACAGCAACACGACCAAAACGACAGCTCATTTGAGGGGTGCTCCGATCGACAACTCAACAACCCATTGCACCCCCCAATGTCGCATATTTAAGGCGCGATCGTAATCACCAGAGCGTGTTTCAACATCACAATCATCATCGAAATCATCTGTAGGGGCGAAGCATTTGCTTAGGAATTTTTAATTTTTTGTGTAAGCCTTGCTGCAAATGCTTCGCCCCTACGTAAGAATTTCTTAAACAATGGAAGCCAACTTTCAAGCTGGAATCCTTGGGTTTTTTAGACATGAATTCTTTAATTATTATTTTTTTCAAATTGTAAAATTCGCATCAAATTCTGTTACATAAAATTTTACTAACTAAGCCTATCTAGTCGAATGTAAGCGCGTTACTCTTAGCAGTAAGCAATTGAAATAGCTGCGTGGAAAGTGAGTAGCAATTTCAGTTGCCGACTCGTTTCTTTACAGAATTAAATAAGGAGAGCGAACTATGAACGACAAAGTAGGGGTGAGTTCGCGAAATGTAGCAATTGTTGGCCCTTATCTCAGCGGAAAAACCACGTTACTCGAAAGTTTATTATCAGTTACAGGAGCCGTAAATCGTAAAGGTCGGGTGCAAGACCGCAACACCGTGGGTGATAGTTCGTCTGAGGCCCGCGATCGCCAAATGAGTGTGGAAATTAACGCCGCCAGTACCGAGTATGGCGGCGTTCGTTTTACGTTTTTAGACTGTCCTGGCTCAGTTGAATTTGCCCAAGAAACTTATAACGCCTTAGTCGGTGTAGATGCCGCGATCGTTGTTTGTGAACCTGTGGGCGATCGCGTTTTAACCCTAGCTCCGTTGTTCAAGTTTTTAGATGATTGGGAAATTCCGCACCTAGTTTTTATCAATAAAATGGATCGCGCCACCACTGACTATTTAGAAGTGTTGCAGGCGCTTAAAGCCGTTTCGAGTCGCCCCTTAGTTCCACATCAATATCCCATTGCTCAAGGCGAAAACATTATTGGGTTTATTGATCTCGTTAGCGAGCAAGCTTATCACTATCATCCAGGTGGCCCTGCCGATCCAGTCGCATTACCAGAAGCACTCAAAGCCGAAGAACAAGCCGCCCGCAACGAAATGCTCGAAGTTTTGGCAGACTTTGATGACCATCTGCTAGAAGAACTCTTGGAAGAAATTAACCCGCCTCAAGAAGAAATCATCCAAGATTTGAAGATGGAATTGGGTGCCGATTTGATTGTGCCCGTCTTTATAGGCGTGGCTGACCAAGATTATGGCGTACGGCCCTTGCTAGATGCGCTGTTGCGAGAAGCCCCAGATGCGCAAGAAACGGCAGAGCGGCGCGGTATCGTGTTGCACAGTGCTGCACCGTTAGCGCAAGTGCTGAAAACCTACTACACCCCCCAAGGCGGCAAGCTTTCGTTAGTGCGGGTGTGGCAAGGTGCTTTAACTGAGGGCATGACGCTGAATGGGGTGCGAGCGGGTGGTCTGTATCGCCTCATGGGTCAGCAGCAAGGGGGTGTCACAACAGCAGAAGCTGGAGACATCGTTGCTGTCAGCAGACTGGAGGGCATTAGAACCGGAGACACGCTCAGCACCGCCAATGGACAACCTAGTGCCGAGCTACCCAAGGCCGAACAGATGGCTCCGGTGTTTGCCTTAGCGATCGCCCCAGACAAGCGCAATGATGAAGTGAAGCTCACAGGCGCTCTCAACAAGTTGCTCGAAGAAGACCCCGGCCTCGCTTGGGAGCAACATGGCGACACCCACGAAGTCATTCTCTGGGGACAAGGTGACATCCATCTGCAAGTGGCACTCGATCGCTTACGCCGCAAATACAACTTGCCGATGAGCACCCATCTACCGCAAGTGCCCTACAAAGAAACTATCCGCAAAGCCACTTCTTCTCATGGGCGCTACAAGCACCAAACAGGTGGTCACGGGCAATTTGGCGACGTTTATCTCGATATTCAACCACTACCGCGAGGTGAAGGCTTCAACTTCAAAGAAACGATCGTCGGGGGTGTGGTGCCTCGGCAATACATTCCGGGGGTGGAGACAGGCGTACGAGAATTTCTGGTTCATGGGCCATTAGGCTTCCCTGTAGTTGATGTGGCAGTCACCCTCACCAATGGGTCTTATCACAACGTTGATAGTTCTGAGCAAGCCTTCAAGCAAGCCGCCCGTATCGCCATGCAAGAAGGGATGACCAAGTGCGAACCCACCCTGCTAGAACCCATCCTCTCGATCGAGATTTCGATTCCTACAGACTTTACCTCTAAGGTCTTAAAGTTGGTGAGCGGGCGTCGCGGTCAAATTTTGGGCTATAGCGGCAAAGAAGACTGGCCCGGTTGGGATGTGGTGACGGCATACTTACCCCAAGCTGAAATGCACGACCTGATTGTGGAGCTGCGATCGCTCACTTTAGGGGTCGGCTTCTTCCACTGGCAAGAGCACCACTTGCAAGAAGTGCCTGAGAAACTGACCGAGAAACTGCTGTCAACCAATAGCAGTAACGGTGGCAACACGAATGGTAACCGCCACTAAATCTACCTAGCAGACTTCACAAATTTGTCTTCTGGTAGACGATCCTAGCCTTCACATAGTGGCATATCAAGAATACGACCTAATCTGGATGTGTCACTATGCTGACTTGGCTAGAAACTACAATCCGGCCCTTGCAGTTAAATGCTCAGGTACTAGAAGTTGCCTATGAGCTTTATTTGCAAGCTCCTCAAGAAAGCTACCCCATTATTAACTTGCATGAGCTAGCCCGTCGTACCGGAGCCAGTCTGCTCGAATGTCGCAATGCGATTGTTGAGGCCAATCAACTGGGCAGATTCCCTCAGTGCTCGTTGTACGCCGAATGAAGTGGACTCAGACGGCTACTTGCAGAGCCAACCTCGCTGCAAAGCCAGATGAATCAAACCCACGTGCTCATCGCTTCAGTTGGTTTGATTGGTTTTGTTTGTGGTATCCACCAGGCTGGTTGATTTTGTTTAACCGCCACTGGCAGCACTACCACGATGACCCAGATGGCTGGAATGGGCTGGAATATCTGCTGTTTTTGCTTCCGGCGGGCTTTTATTTAGCGTGGTTGATGCGCTGGGTACGGCTGGGGTTTCGAGCACCTCAAGCAGGGGTCAACAACATTGCACCCGGTTATCAAGAAGCCTTTCGAGATGAGATTCTAGCGCCGATTCTCACCCATTATTTTCGCGCCGAGCTTGACCACATTGAACGCTTGCCTAAAGCTGGCCCCCTACTGATTACGATGAACCATGCGGGGATGTGCTTTCCGTGGGACTTTATTGGGTTGGGCTGGTTGCTGAGTCAACAGCGTAACTGGACGGTACAACCGTTAGCACACGGGCTATTTTTTGATCACCCTTGGTTGCGCTGGTGGTTACCACCTGGTTGGTCAGCCATGCTAGGCGGGGTGCGAGCTGAGCGGTCTAATTTTGAGCAAGCGTTAGCCACAGCCAAACCCAATGATGTCGTGCTCTATGCGCCAGAGGGGTGGCGAGGTTTAGTGAAGGGGTGGTCGCACCGCTATCAACTCA
Source organism: uncultured bacterium (assembly GCA_966211855.1). Taxonomy (GTDB): domain Bacteria; phylum Cyanobacteriota; class Cyanobacteriia; order FACHB-46; family FACHB-46; genus CBIHQL01. Next base: position 1,770 of record CBIHQL010000016.1, on the reverse strand, counting down.
CGACCTTTGACCCTAGCTTTATTCAACTCAGCGATCGCCACCACATCCCCATTTTGCCCGTCGTGTGTAAAGGCAATGAGTCGCTGCACCCCTGGGCAATTAACTTCAAAACCTTGGCTCGTTGGGTGAAGCTGCCCTTATTTCCGGTGTCGCTGTTGATGGTGGCGTTTGTGCTGTTTCCATCCATGGGGGTGTGGGCGATGCGCAGCCGCTTAAGTTATAGTGTGCAACCGCTCTGGCAACCAGAAGTTGAGCCAGACACCCCTACCGAAGAACGACATAAGCGATCGCAAACCTATCGGCAAGCCCAACAGTTGCGCTCATCTATGCAAACCCAACTCGATCAGCTTTTAGATCGGCCTGCGATCGCACCAACGCCCCCTGCCAAGCTACTCTAACCTTTAAGGCAGAACTAACTATTTCTGACTAACGGTTTTTGGTTTGAGAGCCAGCAGCATTTCCATCTGAGCAGTTGTTGAGTTGGGTTGGGTAACTGTTAAACCAATTCCTCGAACCGAGTTGAGCACGCTCATAGTTTCAGCAGGAATAGCCCCTGTTTGAGACTTCAGCAAGCTGTTATTCACTACTGTCATGGTTTGATCCATATCGAGGTAGAAGTAACCTGCATTTGGCTTGGGCAATGAGTCGGTGACACCTTTAAAGGCTCCACTGTCGCCCAGATGTTGGTTACCTGGGTTGACCATTGTCTCGACCACTGGGCTACCGATCGCCACAAATAACGAGTCTTGGTCGAGCCAGCCATGCCCTAAAATCACTTCTTGCTGCGGTAGTTTCCACTCTTGTATGGTTTTGCCTTGAACTTGTCGCTGACTAACTGTGAGGAAGTTTTTCTGGGCGATCGCATCCAGCTTACTGAGAGCGGCTTCCGCAGCAGCCCGATCGCTAGTTTGCATCACCAACGCCCCACCAAAGCCTACCGGAGCCAAAATACCTTTGTCGGACGCGATCGCACCTAAAGCAAATTCGCCATCCATCCAGCCAAACACTTCTTTGTCAGCATCTAAGTTGAAGGTTTGCAATTGTTGGCGCACCAAGTTCACAAACTCTTGGGTTTGCGGTGTGTTAGCCGATTGCTCAACCAACGTCGTCCAGGTGGCTTTCAACCCTTGACCGCTGACTAAAGCGAGAGTTGCTGTAGGGAATTGAGCGACAACCTTACCGGGAACAGGTTTGTAAGCTGAGTTAAGGGCTTGCGGCTGGGCTTTCAGGTTAGCTTTCAACCGTAGTCCTTGGTCATCTACTCCCAAAACCATCACCAACGATTCTACTTGGTCAAGTTGCTTGAGGCTTTCGGCAGGCATTTGAGCTGCGTTGGGGCTACTGGCAATCAATTGCTTCAGTGAGGCACCGTAGTTGGGCCAATACACTTGAGCGATCGGATTTTTAACATCAACACTTTGAGCCAGTAGTTGCTTGGCTCCAGCTTGATTGGCAAAAGAGGGTGCTCCTTTAGAAGTCTCGATCGCTTGCTCAATGGTGGCTTTTTCGGGTGCTAACACCAGGCGATCGCCAAGTACTGCACTGTAAACAACCCCCTTCTTCTGGTTAGGTTGAGTTGTTTCGGCAATCTTGACGCCTTTATAGTCCGTTTCTTTGGTCATGACTCCAGGCTGACCTTTGAGCTTATTGGCAAAACTGAGTGCCTTGACCTTATCTTTGATGCCTACTACCAGCAGCGTGCCATCCGACTGAGTCTGTCCTTTTGCACTCGGCATCATGGCAATCATCACACTACCAACCCACGGCTTG
>CBIHQL010000015.1:0-18723 GCA_966211855.1 uncultured bacterium | reverse complement strand
TGGACGGATGTCGTGCCCCATCTCAAACTCTTGATATTCCAAATTTACTCCTAACTTGAGCAAGCGATCGCGAGCATCTCGTGCGGCACTAATGGGCACCACCGTATCGTGCAACCCATGCGCCATCATCACGGGCGGGAATGGATTACCAGCATGTTGAACGTTTTGATGCCAATAGCCACTGAGCGACACCAACCCCGCCAATGGTAAATCCAAGCCGACATCTAACGTCATCGCTCCACCTTGCGAAAACCCAGCCAGAACGGTTTTGGTAAGCGGAATTCCGGTCGAGCCTTCTAGCGATCGCAGCCAATCGGTCAAAATTTTGCGGCTGTCAGCCAAGCCATCATTCGCCGCGACTGGAAACGTTGGCATTTGCCCAAAGCTGTACCACATGCGACCATACATTGGGTCATAAGGGTGGGGTAATGGGCCATTCGGACACAGTACATAATAGTTTCCCAAGTTGAGCAAGGGGACTAGCGACGCAACATCTTGAGCGTTGGCACCCCAGCCATGCAGAATCACAAGTAACCCTGCTGGAGTTTGCCCGGTCGCAGGTGGAATCGAAATTGCTTGCAGAGTCAGAATCGTACCTCCAAAAACATCACGAGTTATTAAGATTGCGATCGCCAACTTGACAATTCTACGTTCGCAGAGATCCAAATTGCATTTATCCTGAGTAAGGCAACTTTGCTGACTGTTTGTGCATAAGGGGAGATTTCGGAGTCATGGCGCGTCTGGCACTGCTGAGCACATCCGACAAAACTGGCTTGATTGACTTGGCTCGCAGCCTCGTTGAAGAATTTGACTTTGAACTGATCAGCAGTGGGGGCACTGCTCAAGCGCTCAAAGAAGCGGGCTTACCCGTGGTGAAAGTTTCTGATTACACTGGCTTCCCGGAAATCTTAGGTGGTCGGGTGAAAACGCTACAACCTCGCATCCACGGCGGCATTTTGGCACGGCGCGATGTACCCCAAGATTTAGCTGACCTCGAAGCCCACCAGATTCGCCCGATTGATTTGGTTGTGGTCAATCTCTACCCTTTCGAGCAAACGATCGCCAAACCAGGCGTTACTTTAGCAGAAGCGATCGAGCAAATTGATATCGGTGGCCCTGCGATGTTACGTGCCTCTGCGAAAAACCACGCGCATCTGACCGTACTTTGCGACCCAGCCCAGTACGATCGCTATTTAGAAGAATTGCGGCAAAACAATGGCGAAGCGTCTTTAGAATTCCGACGGGCTTGTGCGCTGCAAACCTTCCGCCACACGGCTGCTTACGACCAGGCAATCAGCACTTATCTCAGCCAAGTCAGCACTCCAGAAGCAGAAGCGAACGAACTGCCAACCCAATTCACCTTAACGGGACAACAGTTACAGCCGTTGCGCTATGGCGAAAACCCGCACCAGCCCGCCGCTTGGTATCAAACTGGAGCCACGGCGACAGGTTGGGCAGCAGCCACCAAACTCCAAGGCAAAGAACTCAGCTATAACAACCTAGTCGATTTAGAAGCGGCTCGTCGGATTATTGCCGAGTTTGCCAACCCCCAAAGCCCTGCAGCAGCAACGATCATCAAGCACAACAACCCCTGCGGTACTGCCCTGGGTGACAGCTTAGTAGAAGCCTATCAAAAAGCCTTCAACGCAGATTCTGTCTCAGCATTTGGCGGGATTGTGGCACTGAACCGTCCGATTGATGCTGCCACCGCAACCGAACTCACCAAAACATTTCTAGAATGCGTTGTAGCTCCAGGTTGTGACGCTGAAGCTCAAGAGATTCTCAGCAAAAAATCTAACGTTCGAGTGCTCACCCTCGCTGATCTCGCTAGCGGCCCCAAGGATAACGTCAAGGCGATCGCAGGCGGGTTTTTAGTCCAAGCTTCTGATGATGCAGTGGAAGATCCCAGCCAGTGGCAAGTCGTCACCGATAAACAGCCCACCACCGAACAACTCGAAGAATTGCTGTTTGCCTGGAAAGTATGCAAGCACGTTAAGTCGAATGCCATCGTCGTCACCCGCGATCGCGCCACTCTAGGCGTGGGGGCAGGCCAAATGAATCGCGTGGGTTCCGTCAAAATCGCTCTTGAACAAGCCGGGGAGAAAGTTCAGGGAGCAACCTTAGCGAGTGATGGCTTCTTTCCCTTCGATGACTCAGTGCGGACTGCTGCTGCTGCCGGGATTGTGGCGATCGCTCAACCGGGTGGCAGTATGCGTGATGCCGACTCAATCAAAGCTGCCAACGAACTCGGCATTGTCATGGTCTTGACGGGCGTGCGTCACTTCTTACACTAATCGGCCTCGGAGGGTGGGGATGGAGCCAATGGAGGTTCGAGTCACCGTGTTGCTCTCAGGCGGACATCAGTACACGCTGACCTTGCCTAGCAACGCGCCTTTGCTGCAGACATTGGTCAATACTTTAGTGACTCAGTCGCAAACACCGCACCATCCTCCTGCTGGGTTGCTGCAACTGCCACTGGGCGAGAAACAAGCTGCATTAATTGTGCCAATGCATCAATTGGTGGGCTTGGTGACCGAGCCACCCGTGTTTGTGCAGCAACTCCAGCCTACTGCGGCACAACCCACACCCACTGTTTTACCCTCGCAAGTTGTCCAAATTGATAACTTTCTCACCGAAGCAGAGCAGGCTGAATTGCTGGCTTATACCTTGCAGCGGGAAGGCGAATTTGTCTCTAGCAGTACGGCTACTGGGGCGATCGATTATCGGCGATCGCTGGTTTTGCATCACTTCCCAGAATTTGCTGACTTGATCTCGCAGCGAATTCGAGCCGTACTGCCTCAAGTGATTCAGCAATTGCAGATTCCGGCTTTTACGGTCAGCCAAATTGAAGCCCAACTCACGGCTCACAATCACGGTAATTTCTACAAAATCCACAACGACAACGGTAGCCCGGACGCGGCAACGCGAGAACTCACTTACGTTTACTACTTCTATCGGCAACCGAAAGCCTTTAGTGGTGGAGAACTGTGCCTTTACAACAGCCGCATTGAGCAAGGCATGTATGTGCAAGACGACTCGTTCCAAACAATCGACCCACGCCACAACAGCATTGTCTTCTTCCTCAGTCGGATCATGCACGAAGTCATGCCTGTGAGTTGCCCCTCTCAAGCCTTTGCTGATAGCCGCTTTACGATCAATGGTTGGATTCGTCGGTGAAATTAGAAGAGGCGATCGCGCTCAGCTACTCACTCGCTCCTGCTGCCTTGAGAAAGCGTATTAGGTCACGATGCTGATTAAACTCAGCAATCATCAACGCTGTATAACCACCCCGATTTTTCAAGTCCAGCTCGGCGTGAGACTCAACCAATAGCCGCGCTGCTTGCAGATGCCCCCGATGAGCTGCCCACATCAATGCTGTTGCACCTGCCTGGTCTTGCAAGTTCACATTGGCTCCACGCTCAATCAAGGTTTGCATAATGTCGGTATAGTCGCGATCGGCTGCCTTCATTAACGGAGTTTTACCGTCATCATCTTGGGTATTCGGATCTGCCCCGTGCCCCAGTAACAGTTGCACCACCGCTGTATGACCTCGCATCGTGGCAATACTTAAAGCGGTTTCACCAAAGTTGCGGGCTGTCGAATCGGCCCCATGCTGCAGCAACGTACCAGCAATTTCGCGATACCCATGAATGGCTGCCACCATCAGCGGTGTATCGCCCAAGCGATTACGAGTTTGGCAGTCAGCACCTCGGCTCAGCAACAACTCAACCAACTCCACCTGTCCTTCGACTACAGCCAAGTTGAGTGCAGTTTCATGGTCTTGGTCTTTGGCATTAATATCAGCTCCATAGTTGAGCAGCAACGTCGCGATCGCCCCATGTCCTCCGGCTGCCGCTGCCATGAGTGCAGTTCCACCATCAACATTCTTGGCATTGACATCAGCACCGTGAGCCAGCAGCATTTGCACAACTTCTACATGGCCTTGGTCAGTGGCGAGGGTTAGGGCCGTTTCACCTTCGCGATCGCAAGCATTCACTGCTGCCCCTTGCGCTAACAACACTTGCAAAACATTTCTATAGCCGAGTTCTGCCGCTTGCATGAGGGCTGTTCTCCCTTCTGCACTACGAACATCGACCTCTGCACCCGCTGCAATGAGTGCTTGCACCGTTTCGGCATGGGCTTCACTAGCTGCCAAACTTAATGCAGTTTCGCCGTGGCTGGTTTGTTGCACATCTGCCCCTGCAGCAACCAATGCTTGCACGACTACGGTTTGGCCTTGACGGGCTGCTAAGTTCAAAGCTGAATCTTCATCTCGATCTTGCACATCCGTTTGCGCACCCGCTTGCAATAGCAATTGCACCACTGCCAAGTGTCCTTTTAAGGCAGCAATCATCAATGCAGTACTGCCATCATCGTTTTGGGCATTGGCATCTGCGCCAGCCTCTAGCAACAACTGCACGCTATCTACCTGGTTATTTGATGCAGCTAGCATGAGCGCTGTGACACCAAAGACACTTCTCGCCACATTCACCGCTGCTCCTGCCTCAATCAATAAGCGGACAATTTCGGTGTAACCGTTTTGAGCCGCAAACATTAGAGCCGTCGTGCCATCGCGATCGCTCCCATTGGCATCAGCCCCAGCAGCAATTAACGCTTGTACCTGCTGTATATCTCCCCGTCTCACAGCTTGTAGCAGAGAGCGATTGTGTGTCGCGGTCATGTCTTGGCCTCACCCCAACGAAAATCTTATTTTCCTATCCGGAGAGGGTCGCTGATTATGCTAATTTTTATGAAGTTCCTTAACTCATCCTTTACGCCCCTGAGTGCACTATGAGCATCGAGCTTCCAGAATCTCTAAAATTTTGGCTCAACTTCGCCCACCCCTTAATGATGTGGGTCTTGCTAGCGATCGCCGGTTACTCGATGTATCTCGGCTTTCAATGGCGACGCGCTCGCACTGCCGAAGGTGATGCAAAAAAAGAATTACTTAAAGGTAGATTCAATATTCGGCACCACCAAATGGGTGCTTTGCTACTGGCCTTGATGGTGATCGGGACGCTCGGTGGTATGGCAGTCACCTACATCAACAACGGCAAACTCTTTGTTGGGCCTCACTTGCTAGCTGGGCTAGGCATGACGGGTTTGATTGCCATTTCTGCCGCTCTAACACCTTTTATGCAGAAAGGTAATGAGCTGGCTCGCTATACCCACATCACCATTAATGTGGTGCTCTTGGGGCTATTTAGCTGGCAAGCGATCACTGGAATGCAAATTGTGCAACGGATTCTCAATCCTGCTACTTAATAGCATTGCTCAAAAAAACATAAACAAAAACGCACCTGTCTTTGAGGATGGGTGCGCTCTTTTTAAGAGTTTAGTTGTTTAGAAACACATCACTTGCGCTTATTGGGTTTTGGGCAAGCGAGGCCAATGCTACTGTGGAAGTCTTCTTGGACTTTATGAGTTAAGCGTCGAGAAATTTGGCGTACTACCTGATGCAACAACTTCTCACCAGTGCTTTGGATGAGATGGTTGGGCAGAGCATGAATAAACTTCGGGAACTGCAACGATACAGTTAGATCAAGCTGCCACTCAACATGAGTCATGAGTGCAGGAATCCCAGCCTTACCAGCCAATTCAGGCGCAGCTTGCTCAGCCGGAACTTCGACCAACTCTAATGCTGCCTGAAAATCAACATCGTAGCCCTGAGGCACATAGTTAGGCACCGCAATCGTTTTGATTCGGTAGACGCCTTGGTCTTGAGGCAAGAGATCTAGGCCAATTTGCGGCTCGACCTGATACCCAAAAGAACCATAAGGGCCGAGAACCAACGCATAACCATTTTCGCCTAGAGGTTCTACCCGCATGGGTTGAGCGCAGCGCCGGAACCAACCATGATGCGCATCAAGATAGTTAGCAACCGTGGCTCGATCGGCGTACATCTCCATGCAATCGGTAAAGCGGCTGTGGAAGCGAGTCGGTTCAACACCACTGTGGGCTGCTGCTTCTACTTCTGGATGATTTGTCTCGATAAATCCAGTCATGGCATCCAAAACAGTTTCAGAAGGTTCAGCAAGTTGATGATCAACGAATTGTGACTGCATAGCCCATTTATCTCGTGTGAGTTGCGATCGGCCTCAGTCTAGGATGCACAACCAGAATCGATAGTTTCCCACTTTGGCCCTGAACTGTAACCCAACACAAAACCAGCGTTTGTGGTCAACAAACCGGGACGTTGGTCTGTGTCACTGCTTTCAAACATTATTTCCTCAGCATAGCTTCTGGAATCTGGTCACAACATGCCTAATGTTACGGATCAAAATCTCAAGCAATGCAGGGTTGCTGCGTTAATCTCCGTATTTCTAGGCCGTGACAGTCAACAAAGTTCAGACTTAATCAACCCGCAAAATAGACTCTTCAGGTTAACGCCAGATTTAGCTTGATGCAAGTATTTCAGATGCAAGCGATCGCTGAATTCCCCCTATAGTGGGGTTGTTTTGCATAGCAAATCACTGTAGGTTATATGCGGGGATCACGTCTCCATTAGGGTTAGACCGATCTTCGTTAAACCTAATTACAATAACTAGATAAGCCAAAAACACTGCCATAATAGTCGTTTAACTCGAATTTTATTTGTCGGCTAGTTTTCCACAGCAAGGGCGATCGCTCCCGATATCTGCGTAACAAATCCCTTAACAAACAGGACGAGTCACAGCAATGAAAGCATTGGTCGCTGGAGCTACAGGTCAAACAGGCAGGCGAATCGTGCAACAACTAGTGCAGCGTGGCATTCCTGTCAAAGCGCTGGTTCGAGATCCTGAAGCTGCAAAAACCCTCTTGCCTCCAGAAGCGGAGTTGGTAGTTGGTGATGTTTTACAGCCTGCAACCCTCAAGACAGCGCTTGAAGGCTGCACTGTGTTGTTGTGTGCGACAGGAGCTAAACCGAGTTTTGATTTCACAGGCCCCTATACCGTAGATTACGAAGGTAAAAAAAACTTAGTTGATGCTGCTCAAGCCCACGGGATTGAACATTTTGTTTTAGTAACGTCTCTGTGTGTGTCGCAGTTTTTTCACCCACTCAACTTGTTTTGGCTGATTTTGGTGTGGAAAAAGAAAGCTGAAGAATATTTACAGCAAAGCGGTTTGACTTACACCATTGTCCGACCCGGTGGTCTGAAAAATGAAGACAATACCGATGCTGTAGTGATGAGCCGTGCTGATAGCCTCTTCGATGGCAGCATTCCTCGTAGCAAAGTCGCTGAGGTTTGTGTGTCGGCTCTGAGCGAACCCGCTGCTCGGAACAAGATTGTCGAGGTAGTAGCCAGGGCAGATGCTCCGGTGGCCTCGGTTAAAGAGCTGTTTACCAGTGTGGCCTAATTGAACGAGACTACTACGACCCGGCGAGTTATCCGTCGCGCTCGTCGACCATCTCACTCATCTGCTGGGCACCGCCGGCGATCGCAGCCCTCTAAACTCAGAGCTTTGCAGCGTTTGATTGCTACCTGCTTAACTTTATTCAGCTTGCTTCTCATTTTGGCTCACTGGCCCACGCGATCGCCCCAACCGCAGACCAGCAGCACTCGCATTCGCTCAGAGATGCCTCCACTGGTGATGCAGGGCGGCGATCCATACATTAGAGCCTTAATGCGTACCATTTCTGCGAGCGAGGCCAATGACAACTCCCCTTATACGATTCTCTATGGGGGGCAGCATGTTAGCGATCTCAGTTACCATCCTGACAAGTGCGTCAAGATTGTGGTTGGCCCCAACAAAGGCAACTGCACCACAGCGGCAGGCCGCTATCAATTTATTACTACAACTTGGTTAGAAAAAGCCCGACTCTATCACCCACAACCGACCCGATTTTTGATGTGGGAGAGTTATAGCTTTGAACCCCAATATCAAGATGAAGTTGTGTATGGATGGCTGAGTGACCCCGAAGCTTGGGGAGCTGATCTAGCTAGTCTGCTGCGAGTTGGCGATAGTCAGCAAGTTTTACAGCTACTGTCAGGCACCTGGACGAGCTTGGGCTATGGCATTGAAGACAATAGCATGACTGAACTGCTACCAGAGATTTACCAAGAAATACTCCAAGAAGAACTCCAAACTGCCCGCACTACTCAAAAGAGCCAAGCGCAACGACTCATGCGATCGCCGATGCTCGCACTATTTACCCAGACTTTAAGGCAAGAAGCGATCCAGGGCAGCTTTTAACTGTTCGATCTCTAGTTCAATGTTGCCATCTACCGCAGCCCGACCGATACATTCGGTAAGATGCTCATCTAAAATAATCCGTGCCACTCGATCGACAGCACCCCGCACAGCCGCTAACTGCACCAACACATCTGGACAGGGTCGGCTTTCTTGCACCATCACTTTGATGCCGCGAATATGCCCTTCAATCCGCGACAGACGGTTAACGACGCGGCGTAGCGATTCTTGGCTATGGATGTGAGGATGATCAGCTAATGTCTCGTCATGAGTATGATCGCTGTGCGGGTGAGCATGGTCATGTGGCTCTGCAAAACGATCGCTCTGTTTAGAGTTGGGCACAATGCTGTCGGCAAAAGATTCAGATGAGTTCATTGCGCTCGGTGAAACAGTCGCTGTAAGAATATCTTAACTGTAGCAGCCTAGGGTTTTGGCTCTCGGAAACTCGAATCCGTTTCAGGCTTGTAATCAGATAATGCTGCCAGCTCTAAGGGCGATCGCACCCCAGGATACAATTGCCCATTAATTTCCCAAGTTGGATAGCCTTGAATCTGCTTGGCCTCACACAAATCAGGTTGAGGGTTTTCACCTTGCGGATCACATTCTACATAGGGCAAGTCAGCCGCCGCAGCCTTAAACAATGCTTTTTGATCAGCACAATGCGGGCACCAGTAAGCACCATAGAATTGCGCATGGGTTTGACGAAGATGGATCGCCACTTGTTGCTCGTAGGAAACGGTTTCTGAACCTGCAAGCGTCGGGTCGATCGCAGACACAAGATCGCAGCCAGTCAATGAGCCCAACATCAAGCTGGCAACTAAAAATCTCGCAGACCGTTGCTGAAGCAAAAGATTTCTCATATAGAGTCAAATATTCTCAAGATCAAAATTTAAAGTAACTTCTGGATTTTAAGTAAGGGCGGGTTTTGCCAATGTATTGAATGCAGAGCTGATATCCGCTCTACTAAACCGCGCCCCTACAGATATCCGCCATCATCACCATTTAATTTGGCATCACAACCTGTCTCCCTCTAGCGGCGACACACAAGACTTAGGTTGATCCTGCAAAAATAGGAGCAGGGAGTAGTGAGGATTCACTGAGGATTGGGGATCAAATTTACATCCCAACCTGTCTCCCTTTTTTATTGGAAACGTGGCTCAACCGTCAGGTTCTTGCGATGCGATTCTTAAATTCTGCTTCACTTCGACGTTTTTGCTTAGTGGCCTGCTTGACTTGGTTTCTGAGCAGCCTCTTAGTCTTAGGTTGTTTTGGGATCACTCCGGCGATCGCTGAAGTTAATGTGTCTCAACTGGCTCAAGCTCCCACCACTTCTAATACTCGGCAGGGCAGCTTTGTCGCCTTAGCCGTTCAGCAGGTTGGGCCAGCGGTGGTACGTATCGACACCGAACGCACAATCACCCGCCGACTTCCACGGGATCCCTTTTTAGAAGACCCTTTCTTTCAACGCTTTTTTGGGGAAGATTTAGCACCACGGATGCCTAGAGAAGAAACGGTACGCGGACAAGGGTCGGGGTTCATCATCGATCGCGGCGGTATTGTGCTCACCAATGCCCATGTGGTGAACGGAGCCGACAAAGTGATGGTCACGCTCAAAGATGGGCGGACGTTTCAAGCCAAAGTTCGGGGCGTGGATGAAGTCACCGATTTAGCCGTGGTTCACATTGAGGGCGCAAGTGGTGATTTACCTGTAGCTCCATTAGGAGACTCAAACAGCGTGCAGGTGGGCGATTGGGCGATCGCAGTGGGCAACCCGCTGGGTCTCGATAACACCGTCACCTTGGGCATTGTCAGCACCCTCAAACGTTCTAGCGCTCAAGTGGGCATCCCCGACAAGCGATTAGAGTTTATTCAAACGGATGCTGCGATTAACCCTGGCAATTCTGGTGGGCCACTGCTTAACGATCAAGGGGAAGTGATCGGCATCAACACTGCGATCCGGGCCGATGCAATGGGGATTGGGTTTGCCATTCCGATCAACAAAGCCAAAGCCATTAAAGATCAACTAGCTCGGGGTGAAGCCATCCCCCATCCCTATCTGGGCGTGCAGATGGCAACCCTCACCCCAGAACTGGCGCGGCAAAACAACAATGACCCCAACTCGCCATTCCCAGTGCCCGAAGTGAATGGTGTGCTCGTGGTCAGAGTATTGCCCAACATGCCTGCTGCCGCTGCTGGCATTCGTCGGGGTGATGTGATTACCCAAATTGATAATCGTCCTGTGACGAGCGCCGACAGCTTACAAAACATCGTCGAGAGTAGCCAAGTGGGTCAAGTGCTGCAAATCAAAGTACAACGCGGCAACCAGACCAAGCAGCTCGCAGTCCGCACCGGGGAGTTGCAAACGGCAGCCTCAGAGTAGAGCAATTACAAAGTTGCCAATAGCTGCTTGATCGAGGGGTCTTGGCGATCGCGGAGTTTTTGCGGAAAGCTCATCTCGATCGCCACTCCTTGCGCTGTTGGTTCTACCGTTTGCACCAAAGCTAACAAGCGTTGAGGCAGAGCAGCACTAGACTCTAGCAGTAAACCAACAACAGGCTTATTTTGTCTCAGGATCTCCACAAGGTTGGGCGGTACTTCTAGTTCTAGGCGGAGACTACGCATTCCTAACTCGGTGACTGAGCCACTATAGAAACGACCTTCCCAATACAGTTGCCCTCTGGTTTGCACCTGCTTCCGAATTGTCTGGTTTTCCATCGGTTGTGCTTCTTGAAAGGAGCGCGTCAGGCTAGTCGCCAAAAACCGCAGTGACTCTAAGGGATCATCCACCTCTTCGCGATTTTGCGAGTACCACTCGCGCACATCCGAGTAGAGCACCACACTCAAGGCATCAATTTGTGCCCGATTGGGTTCGATAAAATCAACGACGATAATGCTTTGAGCTTCATTCATCGGTACCCCACGCACTACTCGCGCATTGAGAAATGCCCGCGCTCCATAATCACCCGATACTTCTAGCTCAATTTCGTCAGGCAAGTTGGGCCAAGAGTCTAAGATAATTCGAGCACCCGACTCGCTAATGTCTTCGGTTCGACCTTGCCAGGTTTGGTCAGGGGCATAGATTACAGCGGTCAGATGTCGATTCAGACGGTGCGATCGCCGCAGTTGGGGTTGCTCAAACGCTACCAAAATCGCCGCCAAAATCAACACGAGGTTAAAGATGCCCCACAGCATGTTGACCAAAACCGCTTCTGTATCTTCGGGGCGCAACAGCAACCAGAACGGCACCGCGAGGATAGAAAGCCCAACTAACACCGCCACAATTACTAATGGGCGCGCCGACTCCCAGTCAAAATCGCGCTTAGTGACTGACAGCCCCTTATCGGTAACGTTAAAAGACCCCATTCTTGGGTTAATCAGCGCCATGAACGTTACGACCCCGGCGTAAAACGACATGGCAAACTCGTAGATTTCATTCCAGAACGAGAACCTCACATTCTTGTAAGTGATGAAGTTGGCATTCATCGACAACAAAATGTGGGGCAGCGCATAGGCCAAGGTTTCTAACCCCAAACCGCGAATTGGGTTGATGCCAAACAGCAAAAACAGCGTGGGGGCGATCGCATACATCAAGCGCGGAAACCCAAAGAAAAAGTGCGAGGTCGCGGAGAAATAACAAATCCGCTGCGGCATCGTCAGGTTGAGCTTGCGGTTAAACATGGGGTTTTCTAACCGCAAAATCTGCGCCATCCCCCTAGCCCAGCGCACTTGCTGCCCAATGTAAGACGAGAATTTCTCTGGAGCCAAACCCGCGACCATGATCTGGTCATAGTAGACCGACTTGTAGCCCAGCGAATGCAAACGGAACGCGGTATGACAGTCTTCGGTCACGGTTTCTGTCGCAATCCCACCCACCTGCAGCGCATGCTCTTTGCGAATTACAGCAGCAGAACCGCAGAAGAAGGCCGCATTCCAAAAGTCATTGCCTTTTTGCAGCACTTTATAAAACAGCTCGTTGCCGACTGGGACTTTGCCTCGCGTGAGCAAGTTACGCTCAAACGGGTCTGGGTTGTAAAACCAGTGCGGCGTTTGCACAAAAGATACTTTTGGATCCAAGAAGAACCCAACAGTGGTCTTTAAAATTGGACGCGCCGGAATGTGGTCGCAGTCGAGAATCAATACGAGATCCCCGTCGGTACGTTGAAAGGCTGTGTTGATGTTGCCCGCTTTAGCGTGGTCATTGTTGTCACGGGTGAGCAAGGTGCAACCCAATTCAGCACACATTTGCCGCAATGCTTCTCGGCGATCGCGGTATTTCTCAGCCCGCCCATCATCCAAAATGTAAACCCGTTTTTTGTCAGCCGGATAATCGATCGCCAGCGCTCCTAAGGCCGTCTTCCGAACGATTTCGACATCTTCGTTGTAGGTAGGGATGTAAATATCAACTTTGAACCACTGGTCTTGCGGGATCGTGGAGAGATCAACAGGTTGGCGATCGCGAATTTTCAGCGTTTGAAAATAAGCCAACACTAAGGTCAAAATCGCGTATAGCTCGGCTCCATACAGCAGCAAGCAAAAGATACCGTTGAGCCAACCATCAAAATTGAGTGTGTAGGCTGTGCGGTAATACAGATATCGGGCCGTCGTTACTAAGCTCAACCACACCAAAAACAAGTGTAGATATTCGCTCGTCTGCTGATTGGCTTGGTGCTTCTCAACTTGCACAATTAACCAACCGATCACCATCAGCAAGGCTGCTACGATTCCCTGCTGCCACACTTTCAACGGGGTGACAATCAAAGGCACCGAGAGCACCAACAGTAGCCCAACCAGCATCCATAGTTGGCGTTGACCAAAGCGCTGCAGTAGGATGTCAAACTCTTGGGGTACACGGTTCACCAACCAATCGGTGAGCCAAGGCAACAGCGATCGCCGTACTCGTCGAACTGGAGAAGGATTAGCCATTTATTTTGCCTGCTTGTCAACGCGCTTGAGATACAACTGAGACACCCCGTAGAGTACGAGAGCTGAAATCACGATCCCTGTCGGCAAGACAAACCAGTTTTCTTGCAAGAACCGTGACATTCGACTTAATAGATTGGTGCGATCGATCCGCCGCTGCGAACTTTGTTGGAAAAACTCTAAGTTGTAGGCATCAGAGTCATAGGCCGACGCACTTTTGGCGTTAGCACTGATTAACGCCGTATCCCCTTTGAGCTGGAAGAATAAAGGGTCTTGACTGAGCAAATTCTGTACCTGCTGCAACCCTGTCTCAGTTTGAGAACTCAGCGCTAGCAACACGCGATCGTCATTCCAAGGCGATACCACCTGCTTCACCATGCCCCCAGCATCAGGCAGCGCTTGGATTTGGCTTTGATTCAACTGGCGAGCAAACATATCTCGCAGCACAAACCCTTTAGCTTGAAACACTTCTGGGAAGGGGAACTGGCCTCTCGTACCAATACCCACCAAGTTGCTCTTCTCTTTCACATCGGCGGGTAAGCTGCCTGCGATATACGCTGCAAGCTTGACCGAATCAGCTTGGCTCAACCGCCCTAACCGCTCACTAAACTCCATAAATGTCAGCACGTCTGTGGGTGAGGGCGTGTCGGGTAAAACGATCGCTGTGCTGGAGAGGTCTTGAGGAGCCGCGAAGGGATAGCCCGCCGTCAACAACTGCAAGTTAGGAATCTTCACCACATTCTGCCGCTTCAGCTTAAAGCTGGTGTCAGGATGGACTTTAGCCCATAGCTGCTGACTGTTAACTTGACCACACTGGGCTGACTCACGGGGGGTAAGATTAAACACCACCTGCATTTTAGAAGTAGGCGTAATCGCTTCTGGGGGCAAACTCAGGTTCAAGGTTTCTCGATTGGCTCCCTGCTCTGCGGTCAAGCGCTTCCCACCAATGGGTGTGCCATCTAGACGCACTTCTACCGTTGAGAGCCGCGGGTTGACTTGTGGGCCGTAGCTATACCGCAGGGTCATGTTGCTACCGCGCACCATTTCTTCGTCAGGCAAGGCGCGGAAGTTAAACTCTACGGGTGGGGCATAGGCTCCCCGTACTGTCACTTCATTAAAGGGTTGCCCATCCTCAGTCTTGAGATCGCTGAGCCGGAATGAAGAATCGACTGGCAAGTAGTTGGGCCACTGACGAGCCGGAGGGGTAGGGACAGGCGTGAGATTGTTGACCACGATGTAATAGCCTGTGCCCAGCTTCTGGTCTTGCCCCTGCACTAAAAATTGCACTGCCTTGGCAACACCTTCTGGCCCATTCCCGGTGGCGACTAACACGGGCACACCATTACTACGAGTCGTTGCCAGCATTAGCACACCAGCATCGGGAGGCAGTGGGTTGCGGCTACCATCCAACACTTGATTATTCGCGATCGCCAGCGGCAACTTTAACGACTTTAAGGCAGCTTGCTCTTCCGGCGTACCAATTACAACTAAGCGCTCATCAGCTTTGACTTGAGCTAAAGTTTTCGCCAACCGCGTTTCTAATGGGCGGAACTCAGCTAAGCGCCCTAAAGATGCCTGGAACCGCCCTGCCGCTGTCAACCAACTATCAGTGATTTGACTGGGCAGCAAATAGGTAATCTTATTGGGATCCAGGCTCAGGTCGTCAAAAAATGGATAAGGATAGCGAGCAAAATCTAACGAAACTGGCTTCGGCTGATAGTTGAACAGCAACTTAGAGTCGGGCAAAACCTCGGTCCACAGCGTCGGGTCGGCAGGGTCGGTACAGGTTGCCGAGTTATTTTGCTGCGCCACCATTGTGATTTCATTAAAATCTTGAATCAGATTGGGTGGCACATTCAGCAGGACTTGACCCACTTGAGACTGCTGACGATTGAGAGGCACACTGCCGATACTCGTACCATTCACCCGCACCGTTAAGCTCGAACGATTGGCGAGTAAGGCGGGCGAGTGTTGAAACCGAATTAAGGCTTTGGCAGAGCGTAAGTTCCAATTACGGGGTCGGGTAAACGCCAAACGAGACTCTGCAAACACCCCTTGCAACCGTAAGCGATTACCCACAATGGGGCTACGATTAAACTCCAAAGTATAGGGAATGGTTGGGCCATTGTTTGTTGAGCTGGGCTGAGCTGTCACAGAACTAGCTGCTGGATCTGAAGCTGGTGCAGGTTCTGGCTCAGAACGAGTTGTAGCTGGAGCAGGTTCTGCCGATTGGGGAGCAGCGGGCGCAGGTTCTGGTGCCGGAGCGGGCTCTGGGGCGGGTTCATAGACTGGCTCTGGGGCTGACTGAAGGGGTGGCTCAGCCTCAACTGGAGCCGGGGCTGGCTGGTAGACCGGAGCTTCAGGAGGAGGCTCGGGCAGCGTAAACTCCTGAATCACCTGGTCTTCTTCTTGTTGCACACTTTGATCGGTTTGAGCTTGCACCAAAGTGAAGGTAGTGGTCACAGCGATCGCAACACCAGACATACTCAGTAAACGCAACCACAGCAGTGGACGGTGCCGCACAGTTTGGCGGAAAGCAGAAATAGGTTGCTTGCAGAAACGGTTTCTTAAAAGTCGTCGCATGGATGGCAGTTGGGGTGGCTTTGGCAACTTTAAGGACGCAATAGTTGAGCAGGAATCGAGTTGGGTGGCAGTAGCCCTAACCAGGCCAGGTTTTGGGTGTAATAAGCCGAGTTATTGTCCCAAAACCCATCGCGATACTGAGGTTGCAACTTTTGTCGCAAGATCTGATCAGCGATCGCCGGGTCTACAGATCGGAAGGCTGGATAGAGCATGGCGTACTGGGCGGTAGACTCATAATCTACGAGCGGCTGCCCCAAGAGGTCGATCACAGCCGGAATTTTTTGCCGCGATCGCCACTGGGTCTGCACAAAACCTAGATGTTGGCGCAGGAAAGCTTGAGCAGGAGTGGCCTTAAACAATTGGGCATCCCAAGCAACTCGCCACCAGACCCGATAGGCATCGAAGCCATATTGAGTCCGCAACGACCCTGTTAGCGGCAAGGGTTGAAATTCTCCAGTTTCGAGATTGAGCGCCACCCAATCACTCGGCAAACTCACGGCTGAAAGCGTCGCCGCATTTTCAAGGATGCGATAACTGCTATCGACTAAGCTCAACCAGTCATGTTCAGGATCAACTTGAGCAAACAGCCGAAACGCGTAGGGCGCTAAATAAGAGGGGTTGAGTTGAACCACATTCCCCTGACGGAAGGCGATCGCGGGGCCTGGTAAGAAGTAACGTCGATCGCCTTGAGCCACAGTTGAGAGCGTCCACAAATCCTTGAGTTTGCGGCGGGCGAGCTGTAAATATTCGGGGCGATTCCAGCGGCGAGCAGCCCAAATCAGAGCGGTGGCGGCATCAACATCTGCATCACTGGCAAAGTTGGGGTCTAGCACCCCCCATTTTTCTTGGTCATCTTGGCCCCACTTCCAGACCCACAGTTGATCGCTGCGTTGCCCATTGGTTTTGCGTTGCAGGTTATTTTCTGACCACTGCAATACTTTGGCAAAGGTAGTGGGATCATCAACCAACACCGCTCGCAACAGAGCATAGGCTTGCCCCTCAGAAGTGGAGCGATCGCGATCTTCCCGGTCAATCACGCGACCATCGGCCTGAATAAATCGCTCTCGATAGGCAACCCAACTCTGCTGAAACAGTTGGTCATCCAATACTATGGGGCTGGCAGCAGTCGGTGAAGCGGATGGCGAACTAGCAGTAAGCGCAGGAGCAGTTGATTTCGGATCAACTTCAGTCTTACTGGAAACCATCGAACAACTTGCCAAACCGATCAAACTACTACTGAAGCCCATCCAAAAGCAAAATTGCCACCAAGCTCGTTGTGGCGATCGCCCGGATAGTAAATGGCGAGGTGGTGACGCAAACACCAGGGGAACTCGATCGAGCTGCATGAAACACCATCCGTTGACGAGCTAGTAACGTTCCCAGGGAGGTTGAAACCCGCGCTGTCTCAACAAACCTTCTTCGATTTGCTGTTTCCGTTGCGAAATACCGGGGTCGGGTGTGCCCGTAGCTGCCTGCTGTAGCTGAATTTGCTCTAGTTGCTGGAGGGCAGTCAGGGGCATGCCTTGTGCCGCCATCAGATCAGCTAGCGATCGCTGCACTGGCACATTGTTGGGGTTGAACGCCAGAGCTTGTGAGTAAAGCCGTTCAGCCGCATCAAATTGCCGTTGTTGGAAACGAATACCACCCAAAGCTGACAACGCATCAACATTATTGGGTTCTAGCTGTAATAGACGCTGATAAGCATCACTCGCCTGCGCCAGATCTCCAATTGCGGCAGCGAGTTGTCCTTGAAACGCATAGGTTTCTGGGTTATTACGGCTTAGGGCAATCAGTTGGGCAGCCCTCGCTCTGGCTTCAATAGGGTTGCGGAGTGCTAGAACCTGAACTAGGCGCAATTGCAGTAGCAAATTATTAGGATCTGCTTGTAGCAAAGCCGTATAGAGAGGCTCACGACGCGGATCAGCAGGTAACGCACTCGCCAAGCTAAACAGTTCTGGTGGTAGATCTGCGGTAGGTCGCGTTTGCAACCAGGTGTTAAGCACTGCCTCTGCCTGTGCTTCTGAGATGCGGTTGGCTTGATAGGCTAAGGTAGCTCGGCCTAGTTGCAGCGAGAAATCTTGCGGGTTAAAAGCCACGAGCTGGTCATACAGAGCCAGGGCTTCATCCGTCCGACCTTGAGTTTGGCGCACCCCGGCTAGACCTCGCAAGGCATTGGTAACCAGATCGCGATCGCTCGGCTGACTCGCTAAAACAGCTTGATAGCGCTGGGCACTTGATTCTAAATTACCTTCACGACGCTCAATGTCTGCCAACAACAGATCTGACGCTCGATCTTGAGCACCTGCCGACGTAGTTGTATAAGTACTCAACGCCTGCCGAGCCGCCACAAAATTATTTTGCTCAGCATAAATTTGAGCGACTCGGAAGTTGAGGAACGGTGCATTCACACCCGCTTGCAGCAACGACTGATAAATGGGCAGAAACTCTGGGTCTGGGTCGATCGCGGTGAGGGCTTGAGCGAGTTGCTGCTGCTGTCTGGGGTCACTAGGTAAGGGTTGTAATAAAGTGCGGAGCCGTTGCCGCAAGTCAGCTTTTGCTACTAAGCCCAACTGACTTTCGAGGCTTAATTGCTTAAGAGCCAACACGCGATCGCTAGGGTTTTGTTGGGCGAGTTGGCGATAGAGTTGCAGGGCGTAGGGGCGCTCTGGCGGAATTCCACTCAACACATCTGCCACTTCTTGCAACAACGTCGGTGCCGGATTTGCTTGTCGTCCTAGTTCTTGGCGATAGAGGGCAGCGGCTTCTTGGCGCAGGGTGGGGTTAGCAGCTTGTTTCCCCAACTCATTTAAGGCTCTCGCTAACGGTAAATTGGCAGTGGCTTGACCTCTCAGTGGGTCTAAAATCGCCAACGCTTCGGTAAACTGCTGATTTGCGGCATAGGCTTGCGATAGCTCTGCCCGGAGTTGCATGGCAGTTTCATCGAGCTGGGGCGATCGCTGGAGTTGGGCTTGCAACACCTGAATGGCTTGAGTGGGGTTACCTGTCTCCCGCAAGGCTCGGGCATAGGCGATCGCTGCATTGCCAGTA
>CBIHQL010000014.1:0-18784 GCA_966211855.1 uncultured bacterium | reverse complement strand
CAAAATTGCTCGTCGGATGTGTATTGATATATTAGTGTGGGCAACCGAAGGCCCGTGCTGCGAAGGCCCAACGTATACCGTTGACTAAGTATTTGTCAGGGTGGAGATACAATAGGGGGACAAATCATCCGGCCTGTCCTGAGAGTTCTCTATCTCCCATGAATACGCAAACCCAAGCAATAGAAGTGGCAAAGACAACGCTGAGAGAGGCGTTGGTAACCCATGCTGGAGATACTAAACATGAGGTTGTAGCCCAGGCGATCGCAAACCTGGCAGGGCTGAACCCCACAACCGCGCCGACTCGTAGTCATGCCCTAATGGATGGGCAGTGGTTGTTGATTAGTGCCCCTAACTTCCCCAATGGTGAGAGACGCGCCGATGGCAAATATATTTATACTCTGGGTCGGTTAGCGTTCAATTTATTTCAACCAACCCCTCTAAAAATTGCGATCGATCGTGTACTTCAGCCTGTAGAGCCCATTGGTGATGGTCAGCAGCGCACCCACGATATTATTGTTGAGTTTACGGTTGTAGAACCAGGTCAACCACCGCTCCAAGGTGTAGTACATAATTTTGGGGTTTGCCAGCCTGCCACCGATGACAGTTTGCAAGTGAAGTTTACGGGTGGAGCATTAGCACCGCAAGATCCTGCCCAGCTTACCCAGTGGATGCAGATTTTTGGTGATCAAACCAAACCCGTCCCTCAAAGTTTTAAGGAAAAAATCCTGGGTGGCTTTTTGAAACTGTTGTTTGGGATTATGCCTCCACAAGGGATAAATCCTCAAACAGGCCAAGTTTCTTTTCAAATGCGGCGATCGCCAAAAGGTAAATTAGCCATTCTCTATCTGGATGAAGAATTGCGGATTACCCGTGGTGAAAAAGGCACCGTTTTGGTTTGTGAGCGGCTGATTGTGTAACGGGAGCGATCGCTGAGTGCTGATAACCGGATAGGATGGTGGCTAAATGTTGTCCGCCCCTCGTCTATGAAAGCACTCTGGCTCGAAAACAATCAACTGCGTCTCGATACCAATTTACCGATTCCAACACCAGAAGCGGGTGAAGCTTTGATCCGAGTGCTACGAGCTGGGATTTGCAACACAGATCTAGAGCTACTGCGTGGTTATTATCCCTATACAGGTGTTCTCGGTCATGAGTTTGTTGGTGTGGTTGAGCAAGGCCCAGCGCATCTTTTGGGTCAACGGGTGGTGGGAGAAATTAATGCCGCTTGTGGAGACTGCCGCTTCTGCCGCCAAGACCAATCCACCCATTGCGAAAATCGTACGGTTTTGGGGATTGTCAACCGTCACGGAGCCTTCGCTGAGTATTTAACGTTGCCAATCGCTAACCTGCATCGGGTTCCAGATACCATTTCTACAGATGCCGCCACTTTTACCGAACCGATCGCCGCTGCTCTAGAGATCCAACAACAGGTACGGGTTAGCGAAACCGAAAAAGTATTAGTGGTAGGAGATGGAAAACTAGGTCAGCTCGTTGCCCAGACCTTAGCTTTGACTGAGTGCAACCTCTTGGTGGTCGGTCGTCATGCCGAGAAACTGGCAAATTCGTCAGCGCGAGGGATACAAGTAGGCTTTGCAGATGCAGTCACAGATCGTGCGTTTGATCTGTCGGTGGAGTGTACAGGCAACCCCGAAGGATTTGCGATCGCCCGTCGAGCGTTACGGCCCCGTGGCACTTTGGTGCTCAAGAGTACCTATGCCGGAAAACTCACGATTGATGCTTCTTCACTAGTAGTCGATGAAATCACGCTGATTGGTTCTCGCTGCGGCCCGTTTGCCCCTGCTTTAGAACTGCTGCGTACCCAACAAGTTGATATTTCACCCCTAATTCAAGCTCGTTATCCACTCTCAGAAGGATTAGCGGCATTTGATCAGGCTCAAAAAAGAGGGGTGTTGAAAGTATTATTAGAGATCTCAGATCAAGAATAAGCGATCGCTATGATGAGCAAGATGAAACATATAGATTGAGCAATGCCGAATTCTACAGGACGACGATGAAAGTGATTGATGGCCCCAACAAACCACGCTGGCTCCAAAAAATTCAATATACGCTAGATCCGCTTGGCTTTCTGGAGGCGGCAGGTCAACGCTATGGAGATATTTTTAATGCTCCAGTGATTGGCAATCCAGAGACACTGTTGTTGGTCAGCCATCCTCAAGCGATACAGCAAATTTTCTCTAGTGACACCAAGCAATTTGTGGCTCCGGCGAATCCCTTGTTACGGCCCATCGTCGGAGATCAATCGATCTTCTGTATGGAAGGCGATCGCCACCGCCGAGAACGAAAACTGCTGATGCCACCATTTCATGGCGATCGGATGCGAGCCTATGGTCAAACAATGATTGACTTAACCGAAAAAACGTTTGATCCGTTAGCGCCAGGTCAAGCCTTTACTGCTCGAAGTTTGGCTCAAGAAATTTCGATGTCAGTGATCTTAAAGGTTGTCTTTGGACTGGCGGAAGGCGATCGCTTTGCGCAACTTCAGCAGCAGATCACCACCTTCTTGAATGCTTTTCAATCTCCTTTTTTAGCGGGTTTATTGTTCTTTCCTGCTCTCCAAAAAGACCTTGGCCCTCGTAGCCCTTGGGGATATCTGCGGCATCTCCAAAGGCAGATTGGTGAGTTGTTAGAGTCAGAAATTCGCGATCGCCGCCAACACTATGATCCTGCAAAAACAGATATTCTGAGCCTATTGCTCTCCACTCGTGATGAAGCAGGTCAAGGTCTTACAGATGCAGAACTTCAGGATGAGCTAATCACATTGCTGTTTGCTGGGCATGAAACCACGGCAGCAGCGATCGCCTGGGCATTGTATTGGGTGCATCATTTTCCCCATATCCGCACACAAATGCTTGAAGAGTTAGCTGCTTTAGGAGAGAACCCCGATCCGGTCAGTATTGCTCGGTTACCCTATCTCACCGCAGTCTGCAACGAAACGCTGCGAATCTATCCGGTCGCTATATTGACGGTGCCCCGTGAGGTCAGGGAGCCTGTCGAACTGATGGGATATGCTCTCAAGCCAGGAACAAGAATCTATGGTTGCATCTATCTCACCCACCACCGCTCCGACTTGTATCCTGACTCCAAGCAATTCCGACCAGAACGCTTTTTAGAACGTCAATTTTCTCCTTATGAGTTTTTGCCGTTTGGCGGTGGAACGCGGCGCTGTATTGGTGAGGCATTGGCGTTGTTTGAGATGAAGCTGGTGGTAGCAACAATTTTGCAACGCTACGAACTGGCCCTTGCCGACTCGCAACTAGAGCGTCCCAAACGCCGAGCCGTCACCCTAGGCCCAGAAAGAGGCGTAAGGATGACTCTGCGATCGCGCCGATAAAGATGGTGTAGTTACCCTAAAAACAACTTGTAAGCCGGATTTTGGCTTTCATCCCAATAGCGATATCCCAGCGTATCGAGAAAGGCTTGCCACTCTTGCATTTCATGGGGTGGCACTTGCATCCCGACCACGATTCGACCGTAGTCTGCACCGTTGTTGCGGTAGTGGAACATACTGATGTTCCAGTTAGGACTCATCGAGGTGACAAACTTCATTAAGGCACCGGGGCGCTCTGGAAACTCAAAGCGGTAAAGTAACTCGTGGTGAGCGAGGAGAGAATGCCCTCCTACCATGTGCCTCAGGTGCAGTTTGGTGAGTTCATCGTCAGTCAGGTCAAGGGTTTGAAAACCACAAGCTTCAAAACCCTGCGCGATTCGGGCCGCATCAACCCGGTTCTCAATTTGCAGACCTACAAAGATATGGGCTTCTTTTTGATCTGAAATCCGATAGTTAAATTCGGTAAGGTTGCGGCGGCCTAAACATTCACAAAACTTCCGGAGGCTACCAGGCTCCTCAGGGATAGTGACTGCAAAGATGGCTTCGCGGCGTTCTCCAAATTCGGCTCGCTCGGCTACAAACCGTAAGCGATCGAAGTTCATGTTCGCCCCACAAGCTACTGCAATTAGGGTTTGGCCTTCAATCTGCTCTCGCTCGACATAGGCTTTAGCTCCAGCGATCGCTAAGGCTCCAGCAGGCTCCAAGATCGATCGCGTGTCTTCAAAGACATCTTTAATCGCGGCACAGGTGGCATCAGTATCCACCAAAATAATGTCATCGACATATTCCTGGCAGAGACGAAAAGTTTCTTCGCCGACCTCTCGCACTGCGACCCCATCCGCAAATAAACCGACTTGTGGTAACCGCACCCGATGACCTGCTTTGAGAGATTGGTGCATAGCATCGGCATCGACAGGCTCTACCCCAATGATTTTGATTTCGGGGCGCAGACGTTTGACATAAGCAGCGATCCCAGCAATCAAACCACCTCCACCGATCGCGACAAAAATGGCATGAATTGGTTGCTGACACTGCCGCAAAATCTCCATCCCGATCGTGCCCTGCCCTGCAATCACATCGGGATCATCAAACGGATGGATAAACGTCAGTCCTTTTTCGGCTTCTAACTGACGGGCATGGGCATAGGCATCGTCATAGGCATCTCCATGCAGCACGACCTCACCACCCCGGGCTTTGACCGCATCGACTTTCACCTGGGGTGTGGTGACGGGCATGACAATAATGGCGCGAGTGCCCAACCGCTTGGCACCAAGGGCAACACCCTGAGCATGGTTACCTGCCGAAGCCGCAATCACCCCCTGAGCCAGTTGATCCGGTGACAGGTTAGCCATTTTGTTGTAGGCACCCCGCAGCTTAAACGAAAATACTGACTGCATGTCTTCTCGTTTCAGCAGCAACTTATTATTGAGTCGTGCCGATAAATTAGGTGCAGATTCTAAAGGCGATTCGTGAGCGACATCGTAAACACGGGCAGTCAGGATTTGTACCAGGTAGTCGCAGAGCATGGGGTCAAGGGGTGAGCAAATGCCGGATAAACGACAATTTTACTGTACTTGACACCTTTGCTACAGTTGAGATGATCGAGACCGGGTTTCTTTGTTGAGAGTATACAAGTCACATGCGTAAAACTGCTGATCTGCACGTTGTTGAAACACGTCCCCTACTCAGTCCAGCCTTTATTCACAGTGAACTGCCAATCACTGAAGAAGTGTCTACTCTAGTTGCAGAAACCCGCGATCGCATTCGCCACATTCTCCAGGGCGAAGATCATCGGTTGCTTGTCATTGTCGGCCCATGCTCAGTTCATGACGTTAATGCGGCTTACGAGTATGGTGAAAAGTTACTCAAACTGCGGACAGCGCTCAAAGATCAACTTGAGATCGTCATGCGCGTTTATTTTGAAAAGCCTCGCACGACGATTGGTTGGAAGGGGCTAATTAATGATCCTCATCTAGACGGCAGCTACGACATTAATACTGGTCTCCGTCAGGCGCGTAAATTGCTGCTAGACCTTGCCAAGCTGGGACTACCTGCCGCCACAGAATTGCTTGATCCGATTACACCACAATATCTAGCTGACCTGATCTCCTGGACAGCGATCGGAGCCCGGACGACTGAGAGCCAAACTCACCGAGAAATGGCATCCGGTCTCTCAATGCCCGTTGGATTTAAAAATGGCACAGATGGCAGCTTGGGGGCTGCGGTCAATGCAATGTTGGCTGCGAGTTCACCCCACCATTTCTTGGGGATCAACGCTCATGGCTTAGCCAGCATTGTGACGACGACGGGCAACCCGGACGGTCATATTGTTTTGCGGGGTGGCAAGCATGGCCCCAACTATGATGCTGCTTATATCGAGAAAGCTGCTAAGGAACTCAGTCAATATCGGCTGAGCCAACGCATGATGATTGATTGCAGTCACGATAACTCTAATAAAGATTACACTCGTCAACCTCTGGTTTCTCAAGAGATTGCCAATCAAATCAAATCGGGTTCTCCTCATATTATGGGGATCATGATTGAGAGTCATCTGGTGGCTGGTAATCAACCGATTTGTGCTGACCGATCTAAATTGACTTATGGTCAAAGCATTACTGATCCCTGTGTTGATTTAGAAACGACCACTGAGATGTTAGAGGTCTTGGCTGAGGCAGTCGCGCTCCAAAATCGAGGTGTTCCAGTCGGCTAATTACAGACCAGTCACAGCAGAATCGCAGGTTTTAGCTGGGTGCGATCGCTGACTGAACTGTGCCTTGGCTATTGGTAATTTCTGCTCCTTAAAAGTTAAGCTTTTCACTCAGCTTGTCGCCCTTTAGATGTGCATGGGCAACATAGAGGTGGCATGGTTTGACTGCGATCGCTTTCTCAAAAAGCTGCATCGCAGGAGTAGCGAGCTTTACTGGAGGAATAAACAATGGTCTCGACAGGTGAGCAATACAGGCTGGTCACCCGCAGCGATTTTGACGGTTTGGTGTGTGCTGTCTTATTAAAAGATCTAGGGCTGATTAACGAAATCAAGTTTGTCCATCCTAAAGATATGCAGGATGGCAAAATTGAGATTAGCGATCGCGATATCACCACTAACTTGCCCTATGTACCAGGTGTGCATCTGGCCTTCGATCATCACTTTAGCGAGATTCTCCGCAACCAAGAAACTCACGACGGCTACATCAACGATCCCAACGCACCCTCTGCCGCCAGAGTTGTTTATGACTACTTTGGGGGTGCTGAAAAGTTTCCGCAGATCTCCTTAGACATGATGAAGGCGGTGGATAAAGGAGATTCGGCTCAATTTACGATTGATGAGGTTTTGCATCCTAAGGGGTGGGTGTTGTTAAACTTCCTCATGGATGCCAGAACTGGGTTAGGGAGATTTAAGGAGTTTAATATCTCTAACTACAATTTAATGATGGAGTTGATCGATTATTGTAAAAATCACACGATCTATGAAATCTTACAACTGCCAGATGTAAAAGAACGCGTCGATCTTTATTTTGAGCAGTCATCAAAGTTTAAAGACCAACTGCTGCGCTGTGCCAAGGTGTATGAAAACGCCGTGGTTTTAGATTTGCGGCAAGAAGAAACGATCTATGCTGGCAACCGCTTTATCATTTATGCCCTCTTTCCTAATTGCAACATTTCGATTCATCAAATGTGGGGTGTGAAGCAGCAAAATACAGTCTTTGCTGTGGGTAAATCAATTTTCAACCGAACCTCTAAAACTAATATTGGTGAGTTGATGCTGAAGTATGGTGGGGGTGGTCATGCCAATGCCGGAACCTGCCAAATTGACAATGAGCGAGCCGATACAGTCTTACAAGAGCTAGTCACTCGCATCAATCGAGATGGTTAATACTCGCTCAAGTGCTAGCGATCGCGTCTCAATTAGCAATATGGAAAGTTAAAGGTGAGTGCTGTTGTGATTAAGCAGTACTCATTTTTTGTGTTAGTTCTCAACATCCGGTGGGAACTACTAACAATCAATCACCTGATAGTAACAACTCATGCAATACCCACTCACGCTGACATTTAAGTTGTGGTCATTGGCACCTCAGCTATCGGTTCAAGATGCAACAGGCAACCCAATTTTCTGTATTCGGCAGAAAATGTTTAAGCTCAAAGAAGCGATCAATGTCTTTGCTGATTCCGAACGTACCCAATTGCGATATGAAATCAAAGCCGATCGCATTATCGATTTTTCAGCTCGCTACAATTTCTTTGACACTCATGGCAAACCTGTTGGGGCTGTCAAGCGACATGGTCTAAAATCTTTTTGGCGCGCCCGTTATGACATTTATGATCACGAGGCTGTTGCTTTCACAATTAGTGAGCAAAATCCTTGGGTGAAGGTGATGGATAGTTTATTTGCTGAAATCCCTGTGCTGGGCCTATTTACGGGGTATGTCTTCAACCCCACCTATGTGGTCAGCCGTCCAGATGGAAATGCTGTCATGTATTTAGAGAAGCGCCCTGCATTTCTATCTCGGATTTTTACGATTCGGCAGGTAGACCAATTGCAAGAGCTAGATGAAACAAGAATCTTGCTGAGTCTCGTGATGATGCTGCTATTAGAACGAAATCGTGGATAGATACTGATGTTTAAAGTTGTAACCCCAGGCTATACCGAAGAGTTTCAGCGGTGGACAGATGCCTTGAATGCTGCTAAAGCCCTCATGCCGCAGTGCAAAAGCTGGACTCAAGACATCCGCATCTTTTTGCAAGACGAGTTGGTCTGGGTTTACAGCAGAAGCCATAAATACCCCCAATACATCGGTCCACGCATGTACGATCGCCTGGCTCAGTTGTTTTTGCAAGAAGCGCTAGAGGAAGAACAAGCACAGGCTGAATCAGAATAAAGGCGATCGCCAAGCCGTAACCAATTTTGTAACAGGGCGAACATCTGGAATCGAGCTGACTAAGGTGTAGAGAGTTAATAGTTACCCTCTCACTTGATGGTTCCGATGATGCTTCACTCTCGCTTGACCCCCCAATCTCAAAATCAAGCTCGACGCGTTTGGTCTTTGACCTTACTGAGTATGGTGTTGCTCGGTGCGGTGGCAACTCCCTCTGTTGAGGCACGACCCCAGCGATCGCCACTGTTTACCTCTCAACTGACGTTGCAACCCAAGCCTAGACAAGTCGCTCAAACTCGTCTACCCCGCTTAGTCGATCAACGAGTGCGCCGTGAGGCTGCTCAACAGTTAGGTACTGCACCTCGTCGCTTAACCGTGGTCAGTTATAGTGCTGAAACTTGGCCCGATAAATGCTTAGGCTTGGCGGCTCCTAACGAACGCTGCATGGGCGGTGAAACAAAAGGGTGGCGCGTCGAGATCACCGATGGTCAACAAAATAAGGTGTACCGGACTGACGCCAAAGCCCAAACGATTAAGTTAGAAGTGAAAGACCAGTCAAACTTGCTGCCTGAAGTTAGCGATCGCCTCCTGCAAACCGTTAGTAAGCAAGCAGGTGTCCCTATCTCAACCCTAAAGATTACCGAAACCAAGCCTGCCACATTTGACGGCTGCATGGGTATTTACAAGCCTGGGCAGATGTGTACCCGAATTGCGATCGCAGGTTGGCAAGTGGTGGTAGCGGGCGAGAAGCAAAGCTGGGTCTATCATGTGAGTGAAGATGCCACCCGGATTGCGCAAAATACCACGGCAAGCGGCAGCAAAGGTGAAATTTTTGTCTCCTTCATCCCTGCTGAAAACCAAGCACCTGCCCCTGATGACCCCAACATTGTCTTGTGGCAGTCGGTGTCTGGTGGGATAGCCGGAATTACGACAGACACATTCTTAACCACCGATGGCGTTATCTATCGCCAAACCTCTCGGATGGGTACACCAACTACTGCCAAGCCTGAAATCGTTAAGCGGATCTCCACCCAACAAGTGCAACAACTGCAGCAAGTGCTGGAGAATCAGCAATTTCCTAACCTGAGAGGGCTGAGATATCTCACAAGCGCGGCCTTGGCTGATTACCCGACCACAACCCTGCAAGCGATGGGCAGCACGGTAGAGTATATTGACATCGAAAAAGGCGATCTCCCTGTAGCATTGCAAGCGGTGATTCAATCTTGGGAAGGTTTGCAGCCTTAGAAGTTAATTACTAAAAGTTAATTGAATGAAAAAAGCGATCGCCCACTAGACTTCCTATGTGAATACTTTGCGGCCCCCTCCCGTCCCCCAATGCTGGGGGAAGCTCCATTAAAGTTCCACCAGCATTGGGGGGTTAGGGGGGCCAGTTTTGATTCGTGTAGGAAGTCTACTCATGTTTACAAGGAGGCGCGATCGCTTTTTCGTTGATTTTTGGCAAGAGTTTTCTGCGCTCTAGATTCCACTGTAAAGACTGGAATATCACGCAACTCTACTTCGCTGAGGTCGTATTGTTCGCAGACTAAACTTAGACGAGTCCCCGTAGTTTGCACCGCATTGACAGAGTGGGTGAGATCGCCTTGAAAGTACACCAACGTATTCATTTGAGGTTTGATTTGCCCAACTTGCTGTCGATGCGATCGCAACACCAGTTCACCACCTTGGAGATTGTCGGGAACTTGAACGTAGAGCACACTCACCAACATCGGAGGCTCAATCGTTTTGCAATAAGAGCGGAGTGAGCGATCGATATGCGGGTCAACGCGAGAGCCAGCCTGAAGCAGTAGTGGGTTCAGGTAAAACGCATTGCAGTTGGGTTGCAGCGCTCGTTCCAGATAAAGCTTTAACCAAGGAAATTTCTGCTCGACTCGCTCAAGTTCCGATCGCTGAAACACGATCGAAAAACCCTTGGTACCGACAAAGTCACGGTTGAGGTTGTTCACCGCGAGATAAGGACACGCTAAAATTTCGCCTCGCAAATCGTTGAGATAGGCGATTGGAAAGGAATTGGGGTGTTGCGAGTAATATTTCAAGCAGCTCCAGAAATTGTCCGAAAAGATGCAGCAGACTTGGGCAGGTTTGTAGCGGTGAGCCAGTTGTCTAAAACACGGCAAATCAGAGATTCTTCCAGACCCAAGTCAGCCTAGAATGCTTAAGGAAGCTTATCAAGATTCTCGAATGGAGACAATACGCACGTTCGCGATCCTAGCTCCTGTCCCGGAAGTGCATCTCATTTCTGGTGTAGAAGCGATCGCGGCTCAACTTAATTCAGATGATCCAAACCTGGGCCAGCCGAAGGTTGCGTTTGGCAGCATGGCCTTTGAAGTTTTGCGCAAAGCCGATGAGCTGCGGAAAGGACGGGCGGTTGAAGTGCTGATTTACGCTTCCGATGCTCAGGGAGAGCAGCCCTTAAATCCAGAAGTTTGGTGGCGAGCCCGCTATATTGGGCATGTACCGTCGCGCAATGGTCGCTATCCTGGTAAATCGGTGTTTCGTCCAAAATCGACCGCCAGCGATCGCCCCGTATGGGCCATTTACTGGGAAGTCCAGGAACTAGAGAAACTCAAGTCTCCTGTGCGAATTGCGACTTTGCAAGGGTTAGATCAAAAAGCAAATTATAAGGCGCGGTTTATCCCCGAAGGCCCAGTGCTCATTGAATATCCTTTTGCGGCTCTGCTAGCGATTTCTCGGCGCAACGCTCCAGCTCGCCCCTAGTTATTTGGCGATCGCTTGACGAAGTCTCTCTCCCCCTTCCTCTGAAATAGACGTGGAGGAAGGGGGAATTTTTCTTAAATATCACTGGAGCTGTGATTTTTCTGGAGGCGGGAGCAGCATGAGTGAAGTGAAAGAGGTGAATTGCAAGGACTTTCCATGTTTGATCAGCGAGAATTTTATGCTCTAGAACCTGGTGAACCCGTTCGCTTAGAGATTTTTTGGGGATTCTTTAGTCGCAAAATCGTGATCCGCTTGGATGGTCAAGACATTGCCAGAATTCCTCGATCAAAACTCAGCGAACCCCATGAAGTGTTGTTGCCCGACGACTCACGATTGAGAATTCAACGGGTTCCTAGTGCAAAAATTTTCGGCATCGAAGTGCAACCCTATCTACATCTGAGCCGAAATGGGCAAGATTTACCAGGTTTATTTTCTAGCCCGCAAGAGCGCCAACAAGCTGCTGACGCTTGTCTTTTGGTATTGGCATTGACGCAATTTTTCTACGCTCTCTTTGCGCCAAAAATTTTGGGGTTGCCCCAAGCATTGACCTGGGTAGCCTTTGTGATTTGGCAGAAAAGTTTTAGCGGTGCGATCGCTACAGGCTTGCTGTTCTTAGGGTTGTGGTTATTACTCAAGCGCTATACTCGGTCAGTTTTAATGGCGGGTTTGGTGATTGCTTTAGGCAATTTAAGCCTAACTATGATGTGCATCTGGTTTTGCCCGCGATCGCCATCTGGGTATCTCTCTGCTGTGGAAGGACTCGCTGCGCTCTCCCTCTATCAAGCATTAAGAACCAGCGATCGCGCCAGCTCTTAGCACTACCCACCGACGTGAATGGCAGGCCGTCGTTCTGGATATTTTTCTGCCTTACGCAAGACTTCACGGGTGACCACTGCAATATCTCCTTCACCAAATAAAATGAATCGCATCAGATATTGAATGGGGTTGCCCTCAGCCCAACCGAAATAAGCATGAGGAATTTTGCCCGTTCGATCGCGGATGTGGAGCAAAATGGCAGCGATCGCATTAGGCACAGCAGAAGCTTGAGCCTGAAGAATACGGTATTCACCGACTTGGACTCCTCGCACTCGAATTACGTTGATAAATTCTGAAGCGTCTGCAACTCGAATTTCTAAAAACACCACTGAGTCTGTCGGCGGGATGTGATTGTCTTCCCGCACCTCTTTTTCTTTGAGAAAATATTCGCGCTCATCTCCTTCATTTCGGCGATTGGCAATCAGGCTAATTTTTCCTTGGCTGGCTTCTTCCTCAGCTAGAAATCGGGCAGCGGTTTCATCAAGCTCGATCTGCTCAACTCGAAGCTCGGTCGATCGCAAAACGCGAGAAATTAGCGACGTAAAGATGATGGCCCCGATGAAGAAAGCCGCAATTTTAATGCCTTCTGGTCTTTCAATAATATTGAGGATCGTAGTGTAGAGAAAAACGAGGGTAATGGTGCCAAAAATGAACATACCTCGCTGCGATCGCTGCCGACGCGCCGAAAGGGTGACAGCCAATGCAGCAGAACTCATCAGCACTAAGACACCTGTCGCATAAGCTCCCCCTTGGGCTTCAACACTCGCCTTAAACAAAATGGTTACAGTAAAGGCGATCGCCATGTAGACCAACACCAACGGTCGAGTCGCTCTTGCCCAGTCTGGAGCCATCCCGTAGCGCGGTAAATAACGTGGGACGATATTCAGCAACCCTGCCATGGCTGAGGCACCCGCAAACCACAAGATAGAGATTGTGCTCAAGTCATAAGCAGTGCCAAATCCATCTCCTAAATACTGATGGGCCAGATAGGCAAGTGCTCGCCCGCTAGCTTTCCCTCCTGTTTGAAACTCGCTCGCCGGAATCAGCAAAGTTGTTACTAAGCTGCTAGCAATTAAAAAGCAGCTCATAATCACTGCAGCCGTCGTTAGGAGTTTGTGGGTGTTCCGAATACGACCTCGTGGTGCCGCTTCTGTATCGCTACTTTGCCCTCGAACTAAAGGCATGACAGCCACACCCGTCTCAAAACCCGACAAGCCTAGCGCCAATTTAGGAAACAGCAACGCACTGATCCCTACTATTGCTAAAGGGTTAGAGTGTTGCGTAAACAAGGTTGTTTGCCAAGCTTGAATAGTTTCAGGATGGATCGAGATTTGATAAACTCCAACGCAAATGGTGATCAAATTGAGCAAGAGGTAGACACCCACTAGAAAAACTGCAATGCCGATCGCTTCCCGAAATCCTCGTAAAAAAACCGCTCCTAGCCCAGCGATTAATGCCAGCGTAATGATTACAGCTTGTCCATCTAGAAAGCTGGGCACGAAAGGATTCTCGACAACGTGAGCGGTAGCATCTGCAGCCGAAAGCGTGATCGTAATGATAAAGTCGGTGGCAACAAAACCTAAAAGACAGAGCACGAGTAATTTACCTTGCCACCAAGACAATAGGTGCTCTAGCATGGCGATCGAGCCTTCTCCGTGGGGGCTAAAGGCTGCAACTCGGCGATAAATAGGAAGTGCACCAAACAAGGTCAGCAACACTAAAATCAAAGTTGCGATCGGTGATAAAGCCCCAGCCGCCAGAGCTGCAATGCCAGGTTGATAGCCAAGCGTTGAAAAATAATCGACCCCAGTCAAACACATGACCTGCCACCAAGTATGGCGATGGTGCGAGTCTTCTCGCCGATGTGGGCCTTCGCGATTAGCACTCTCCTGTTGGAGTAGCCAGCGAACAAGCCTTTGGCGATATTTGTGGGCGAACCTCATCCGTTTAGCCATGTGCGGCTCCTAAGTGTAGCTGCTTCTGTTTATAAAGCAACTCAGCGATTATTTGACCCGTCCGACGACGAATTTAAGATAGCGGCCCTCGGGAAAATGAGCGGGAACCGGATGGTCGATTGGTTGTCCGGCTTCGTGGATGATCTGCACCCGCCGACCTGCCACTGCTCCGGCTGCGGCGATCGCTTCTTTAAAGGCTTCGGGGCTGACTTGGCTGGTACAACTACCACTGACAAGCAGCCCACCCGGGGCAACGCAACGCAGCGCGAGTGCATTCAGCTTGACGTAAGCGCGTTGGGCAGCGTGACGATTTTGCTTACTCTTGGCAAAACTCGGCGGGTCTAAAATCACGACATCAAACGATCGCTTGGTTTCGGCATACTTGTGCAACACCTCAAAGCAGTCTTGAGTAACAAAGGTATGGCGATCGGGGTCGAGCTGGTTGAGGGCAATATTTTTGCTAGCGGCGGCGGCTAACCCTTTGCCAATATCGACACTGGTGACGTGCTGAGCTTGACCACGAAGGGCATACAGCGAGAAAGCTCCGGTATAACAGAAGCAATTGAGCACGGTACGTCCTTGGCTCAAATCTTCGACATAGCGGCGATTTTCACGATGATCGAGAAATAAGCCTGTTTTTTGCCCTGCGTATAAGTTCACCTGAAAGGCGAGGCCGTGCTCTTGCACCACAAGGTCATCGGGGGCAGGTTGACCCCACAACCGTTCGATCTTGCCTTCACTCGTTTCAGTGGTTTTATGTTGAGTTCGTAGAAAAATGCCTTGCAGTGAATGCGTGTTTCTTAAGGCATCCACTAACCAATCGAGGAGGGCGTTGGCACCTTCCATGTAGGTTTGGACAACCGCAAACTCGCCATACAGATCAACAGTGATCCCTGGCAGGCCATCTCCTTCGCCAAAGAGCCAACGATAGGCGGTGCAACTTTTGGCTCTCAGAGGCGATCGCAACTCCCAAGCTGCCTGAACTTGCTCACGAAACCAGCGGGCATTTGGCACATCTGATTCTGAGAAAATCCGCACCGCGATTGGGCCATTGGCATCCCAGAGACCATAGCCTGTCCAGTTGCCGCAGCGTACCCGCACCCAGGTTCCTGGTGGAAAATAGAGGCTGTCGGGGACATGATTGCGATAAACCCAAGGATGTCCCTGAACTAACCGCTCTTTGAGGTTTGTCGGTAGTTGAATGCTGGGCAGCTTTGCCATGATCTCTGTTAAACCGCAATGCCGGGGGCGCTGCGCCTGAAAATTGTCCTTTTCAACTATACAAGTGCCCCGCCGCTTTCGGAGACCACGCTAGGCATAGGTCAAGGCGTCGAGTTTTTCCTTAAAGGCTGCAAGATTTTTTGGGCGGTAGTCAGGGCGATCGCGCCACCGAGTGAGCACACTTTCGTGTAGATCATCAAAGGTGCCCGTAACAGTGCGTTGAATGCTGCCGCCGAGCTTAGCCAGCTTGGAATTGGAGCCGAAGGTCAGATTCGGATTTAAGGTAATGCCACCGTCAATGGCATCGCGATCGAAGTCTAGCTTTAACCCTAACTCATGGGTTGACTGGAGCATCCACAACAGCGCTCCGTCAGAAAGCCCGCGATTTTCGGAGGTGCCGCCTCCCACACAACCATGACTGCCAGGAAACCAGACCTGACGTAACTTTTGATTTTGGCCTTTGGGGTTATCACTTTTTTCCATGGGTGTGACATTGAATGGCTTCCGCTGTTCGTCAATGGCAACCGCATGAAGGGCGTTCTGGACAATCCAACTGAGTTCGCAGTCATGGAATTGGTATTTGGTGTTGACCCAATCATCAATGCTAAGTTCGGGGATGAGATCAGGAATGCCAAGAGCGCCAACTGTGTCCCAGCAGGCCAAGAGCGTAATCGGAACGCGATCGCCAAAGTCGGCCCGGAATTGCTCGGCTTCAGCAGACTTAGGATGAATCTTGCGATCGCGGTACATCTGATAAGCCTTTGGTGCTCTACAAATGTGAGAGCGTGATAACAAACCAGAACAATAGATCAACCCTGCAAGACTTCGGACAGTGTAAGCGCCACGACTGAAGCCAAACAGATAAATTTCATCGCCCGGTGTGTAGTTGAGGCAGAGAAAGTGGTAAGCATTTTGAATATCGAGGTCAATACCCCAGCCAAATGCACCACCTGGCAGCTTGCTATACCATTGGGTTCCCAGCCCTTCCTCATAACAAATCACTTGAGGAGTGCCATCATTCGCAATGGGTCGGATCGCTTGAGCAATCTTGACTACATTAGTAGGGCACTCGCGATCGAGATTGTTCCAAGTACCATCACAACAGACGATGAGACGTTTCATCTATTGATATCCTTATCAATTTTGAGTCAGTCGGGCTATCTAGCTTGTAGATTTCCCAATCCTCTATGTACGTAAAACATAGAAGCTGCGAGATTACTCAACCTTGCTGGAGCAATACCATTTTGAGTTATGGCAATCTTAACGCCAAAGGTATAAAAAAATACGTTGAGTCAAATAAGTTTAAATTGGCTCAGGCGGCTAATCGAGGCATCATTACCAATCATCTGCATCTTTTATGAATCAAGGTTGGACTTATCGGGAACAGGTCGATCAATCAGGAGCCGGTCTGACCGTGTTGGACTACTACACGCAGCGTTATCGTCACTCTAGCCAAGAGGAATGGCGATCGCGGATTGCAGTCGGGCAAGTGCAAGTTGATGGTCAACCTGTGACCGCAGAAACTCAATTGCAGCGGGGTCAATGGCTCACCTACGATCGCCCACCGTGGGTTGAGCCAGAAGTACCACTCGACTTTGAAGTGCTCTATGAAGATACCGACTTACTAGCGATCGCCAAACCCTCAGGACTACCTGTTTTACCAGGGGGTGGCTTTTTAGAACATACATTGCTCAGGCAGTTGCAACGGCAATATCCGCAAGAAACACCACTACCCATTCATCGATTGGGTCGAGGCACGTCGGGGCTGATGTTGATGGCGCGATCGCCCTTAGCTAGAGAGAGTTTGAGCCATCAAATGCGTCAACACCAAATGCGTAAAGTGTATCGTGCTTTAGTCAGTAATGGTGATGCAAATCAATCACAACCATCTCTAGCAAATCAGTTCACCATTACCCAACCGATTGGTAAAATCTCTCACCCTGCTTTGGGATACGTGTACGGAGCTACTTCGGATGGCCTATTTGCCCATAGTGAAGTTCAAGTTCTGCGGCGCGACTCAGATACAACTTTATTGGCAGTCACGATTCTTACAGGTCGTCCCCACCAAATTCGTATCCATCTAGCTTGTGTGGGATATCCCTTACTCGGCGATCCACTTTATGAGGTAGGCGGTCTGCCTCGCATCCAATCTGATAGCACTGATGCCAAACTACCTGTCCCGGGAGATTGTGGATATTTCCTCCATGCCCACCAGCTCACCTTTACCCATCCCCGTACGGGTGAATTGATGAGTTTAATATGTCCTCCACCTCGTGAGCTAACCTAATCTGACTCTATCCATCATCATGCTGTTCTTTGATAGAGCGGTGCAACAAACGACAGGGCCAGACAAAGGCTCCACCAACGCTAACAGCAGTAATCACTAAAAAAACTTGTACAACCTCTCCAGGTGATTCAGGAGACTCTGTAGGCTTTTCTCCGGTGCCCTTCAACAGGTCTGGAATCGACTGTGAGAGCTGGTTGGCAGTACTAATTCCTTCGATCGCAGCTCCGATCAAATAGGCTACCAAGGCGATGCCGAACCAGGAGTGCATAAATATGTTCGGATAAATCCGAAAATGGGCTAGCTTGTAAATGAGGATACTGTCGCGGATGCAGACGCTGTCTTCACCGTACACAGAGCCGATTTTCAGCCGTATCACGAATTAAAGGCAACTTTGCTCGAATATAAGTACTGAGGTTGTGGGCTGCTTGAGGGTCAATGGGTTGCTCTGCAGCGAACTGCTTGAGGAGTAACTGCACTAAGGCAGAGTCGTCAATCTGCAATAGAGTGCTGATCTGAGCTGTGTCGACTAAAGTCCAGAGCTGACGCATCATTTTGGGAGTGATCATGGTATCCTCCGCACCTTAAGAATTTCTTTATAATTAGCATGATTTCTGATTCCGTGCGGATTTTCTGTTCCAGATGTCACAAATCAACATAGGTTACTCAGTTTTTCTCATCAATTATTCAACGCTTACTCTGAGCGATCGCGCCTCCTATCGGACACAGTGCGCT
The DNA here is from genome assembly GCA_966211855.1 of uncultured bacterium. Lineage (GTDB taxonomy): Bacteria > Cyanobacteriota > Cyanobacteriia > FACHB-46 > FACHB-46 > CBIHQL01. The sequence continues at coordinate 814 of CBIHQL010000014.1, read as the reverse complement.
TTTATGCCACGATATAAAGTCTGAGAAGGGAAGGCGGTATGAAAAACAAGTGGGTCAGCCTACTGCGCTGGGTACTAATCGGAGTTTTGATTGTTTTAGCGATCGGACTGCTCAACAAATTTGGGATTGAGCAAATTCGGCAGCAGGTGGAGCAATTCGGCATCTGGGCACCCGCGATCGTCTTTGCACTCCGTTTTACCAGCATTATCTTGCCCGTGCTACCCGGAACAGCGTATGCGATTCTGGCAGGTGGGCTGTTTGGATTTGCTGAGGGTTTGCTAATTGTCGCCTTAGCAGATTTGGCTTCCTGTACCTTCAACTTCTACATTGCCCGTCGCTACGGTCGCAGCTTAGTAGAGCGGTTTGTGGGGCAACAATTTATGGAGAAAGTCGATCGCCTTGCTCAACGCCATTTGGAGCGCAACTTCTTCCTGATGACTGGTTTCCTGATGACTGGCCTGTTTGATTTTGCCGCGTATGCTGTGGGACTGACTCAAGTCCGGTGGCACAGCTATTTGCTGGCTCTGGGTGTCAGCATTCTCGTCGCTAAACCTTTGTGGGTGGCAGCAGGCGCAGGCATCTTTGAAGACAGCCAGTTACTTTTAGGCTTCGCTCTCCTTGCCGCTTTTGGGATCGGGATTGTCACAGCCGTAGTGCAGCGGCAACCGGATTCGTCCAATTCCTAGTTCTGTACTAACTCATAAGATTAGGTGAGCGCGATCGCAATGATAGGATAGAAGCCGTCTTGTGCTCCTGCTATGCATCAAACGTTTATCCCTGGTGGCAGAGCGCACGGCCACCCGCTTTGATGACA